>NZ_JAHWLU010000056.1:0-29661 GCF_022134725.1 Buttiauxella sp. S19-1 | reverse complement strand
GCCTTAAATATTGTAAATATTAACGCTAAGCCCTTAACGACACCCATAAAAATGGCTAAAGGTTGAAAAGTGAACAGCATGCTTTTTGACCATAATAAAACCACAAAATCACGATAAATGGGGATTCAAAGAATGAAAGTAAACGCGAAGACATTACTCGCCGGGTTTGTTGCTTTGGCGGTGTCTCACGCGGCAGCGGCAGCAGACATTAAGGTTGCGGTTGTTGGTGCTATGTCAGGGCCGGTTGCGCAGTGGGGCGACATGGAATTCAACGGTGCTCGCCAGGCAATCAAAGACATCAACGCTAAAGGCGGCATCAAAGGCGACAAACTTGTTGCGGTTGAATACGATGATGCTTGTGACCCGAAACAAGCCGTTGCGGTTGCCAACAAAATCGTCAACGACGGTGTGCGTTACGTTATCGGCCACCTCTGCTCCTCTTCTACTCAGCCAGCGTCTGATATCTACGAAGACGAAGGCATTCTGATGATTACCCCTGGTGCGACTAACCCAGAGCTGACAAGCCGCGGCTACAAAATGATTATGCGTACCGCTGGCCTGGATTCTTCTCAGGGCCCAACCGCCTCTAAATACATTCTTGAAACCGTGAAGCCAAAGCGCATCGCCATCATTCATGACAAACAACAGTACGGCGAAGGCCTGGCGCGCTCTGTACAAGATGGCCTGAAAAAAGGCGGCGCGGACATCGTCTTCTTCGACGGGATCACCGCGGGCGACAAAGATTTCTCCACGCTGGTTGCGCGTCTGCAAAAAGAAAACATCGACTTCGTTTACTACGGTGGTTACTACCCGGAAATGGGGCAGATCCTGCGTCAGGCGCGTGCTGTTGGCCTGAAAACCCAGTTTATGGGACCAGAAGGTGTGGGTAACGCATCGCTGTCCAACATCGCGGGCAGTGCGGGTGAAGGGATGTTAGTCACCATGCCAAAACGCTATGACCAGGACCCGGCGAACAAAGTTATCGTTGATGAACTGAAAGCTGAGAAGAAAGATCCAAGCGGCCCGTATGTGTGGATCACTTACGCTGCGGTGCAATCTCTGGCGACCTCGCTTGAGCGTACTGGTAGTGAAGAACCTGCTGATTTAATTAAAGACTTAAAAGAAAACGGTGCGAAAACCGTGATTGGGCCGCTGAACTGGGATGAGAAAGGCGATCTGAAGGGATTTGAATTTGGTGTCTTCCAGTGGCATGCCGACGGTTCGTCCTCTGTGGCGAAGTAACGGCTGATAATTCTGGGTCATCCCTCCTCTCCGGCGGCTATGCGCTGGAGGGGAAATAAATAAGGTTATTGTATGTCCGAGCAGTTCCTCTACTTCCTGCAGCAGATGTTTAACGGCGTCACGCTGGGCAGCACTTATGCGTTGATTGCCATCGGTTACACCATGGTTTACGGCATTATCGGCATGATCAACTTCGCCCACGGCGAGGTGTATATGATTGGCAGCTATGTCTCGTTCATGATCATCGCAGCGCTGATGATGCTGGGCATTGATGTGGGCTGGATGCTGGTCGGCGCCGGTTTCATTGGCGCGATTGTTATTGCCAGTGCTTACGGCTGGAGCATCGAACGTGTCGCGTATAAACCGGTGCGTAACTCTAAGCGACTGATTGCACTAATCTCTGCTATCGGGATGTCGATCTTCCTGCAAAACTACGTCAGCCTCACTGAAGGTTCACGCGACATCGCACTGCCAAGCCTGTTTAACGGCCAGTGGGTGGTGGGTGCCAGCGAAAACTTCACTGCAACCATTACCACCATGCAGCTGGTTATTTGGGTCGTGACGTTCATCGCGATGCTGGCACTGACGCTGTTTATTCGCTACTCCCGCATGGGCCGTGCCTGCCGAGCGTGTGCAGAAGATTTGAAAATGGCGAGCCTGCTCGGAATCAACACCGACCGCGTTATCTCCCTGACCTTCGTGATTGGCGCTGCTATGGCGGCGGTAGCGGGCGTTCTGCTCGGCCAATTCTACGGCGTTATCAACCCATACATCGGCTTTATGGCTGGGATGAAAGCCTTCACCGCAGCGGTTCTTGGTGGTATCGGCAGTATTCCTGGCGCGATGATTGGTGGCCTGATTTTAGGTGTTGCAGAAGCGCTGACCTCGGCGTATCTGAGCACCGAATATAAAGATGTTGTCTCCTTTGCACTGCTCATCGTGGTTCTGTTGGTGATGCCAACTGGTATCCTGGGCCGTCCGGAGGTAGAAAAAGTATGAAACCGATGCATGTTGTTTTAGCACTCCTGTCGGCGGCAATCTTCTTCGTTCTGGCGGGCGTCTTTATGGGCGTTCAGCTGAGTCTCGATGGGACTAAACTTGTCGTTCACAGTGCGGAAACGGTGCGCTGGGAGTGGGTTCTGATTGGTACGGCGATTGTCTTCGTCTTCCAGTTGCTGCGCCCTGCATTCCAGAAAGGCATGAAAAAAGTCTCCGGACCGAAGTTTGTGCTGCCTGCGTTAGACGGTTCTACGCCGAAGCAAAAACTGTTCCTGTTGGCGCTGCTGGTGCTCGCGGTTGCGTGGCCGTTTGTGGTTTCACGCGGCACGGTCGACATCGCCACGCTGACCATGATTTATATCATTCTCGGCCTGGGCCTGAACGTGGTGGTGGGGTTGTCCGGCTTGCTGGTTCTGGGCTATGGCGGTTTTTATGCCATCGGCGCTTATACCTTCGCGTTGCTCAACCATTATTACGGCTTAGGGTTCTGGACGTGCTTGCCAATCGCGGGCCTGGTGTCTGCGGCGGCGGGTTTCCTGCTCGGCTTCCCGGTGCTGCGTTTACGCGGCGACTACCTGGCGATTGTGACGCTCGGCTTTGGTGAAATCGTCCGTATTTTACTGCTTAACAACACCGAAATTACTGGTGGGCCGAACGGTATCAGCCAGATCCCAAAACCAACGTTGTTTGGTCTGGAATTCAGCCGTAGCGCGCGTGAAGGGGGTTGGGATACCTTTAGCAACTTCTTCAACGTTGCGTATAACCCCGGTGACCGCATTATCTTCCTGTACCTCGTTGCGTTGCTATTAGTGGTGTTGTCGCTGTTTGTGATTAACCGCTTGCTGCGTATGCCGCTCGGCCGCGCATGGGAAGCGTTGCGTGAAGATGAAATCGCTTGCCGTTCGCTGGGTCTGAACCCGACGCGCATCAAGCTGACCGCCTTTACCATCAGCGCCGCGTTCGCAGGCTTTGCCGGTACGCTGTTTGCGGCCCGTCAGGGCTTTGTGAGCCCGGAATCCTTCACCTTTGCCGAATCTGCATTCGTGCTGGCGATCGTCGTGCTAGGCGGTATGGGCTCGCAATTTGCCGTTATCCTCGCCGCAGTCCTGTTGGTGGTGTCACGCGAACTGATGCGTGATCTCAACGAATACAGCATGCTGGTGCTCGGTGGCCTGATGGTGCTGATGATGATCTGGCGTCCACAAGGCTTGCTGCCAATGTCACGCCCTCAGTTGAAGCTTAAAAAAGAGCAAGTGGAACAAGTGAAAGGAGAGCAGGCATGAGTCAGCCATTGTTATCCGTAAACGGCTTGATGATGCGTTTTGGCGGCCTGCTCGCCGTAAACAATGTTTCTCTGGAACTGCATCCACAAGAAATTGTTTCGTTAATCGGCCCGAACGGTGCCGGTAAAACCACGGTATTTAACTGCCTGACCGGTTTTTACAAGCCATCAGGCGGTACGATTCTGTTGCGCGACCAGCACCTTGAAGGTCTGCCTGGCCAACAAATCGCGCGGATGGGTGTGGTGCGTACTTTCCAGCACGTGCGTCTGTTCCGTGAAATGACCGTGATTGAAAACTTGCTGGTGGCTCAACATCAGCAACTGAAAACCGGCGTGTTTGCTGGTTTACTGAAAACACCTGCTTTCCGCCGCTCACAAAGCGAAGCGCTGGATCGTGCAGCCATCTGGCTTGACCGTATCGGTCTGCTTGAGCAGGCCAACCGCCAGGCAAGCAACCTTGCGTATGGCGATCAGCGTCGCCTGGAGATTGCGCGTTGTATGGTGACGCAACCAGAAATCCTGATGCTCGATGAACCCGCCGCAGGCCTTAACCCGAAAGAAACCCACGAACTCGACGAGTTAATCATGGAGTTACGTAACCACCACAACACCACCGTGCTGTTAATCGAGCACGACATGAAACTGGTGATGGGCATTTCTGACAGGATTTACGTGGTAAACCAGGGGACGCCGCTTGCGAACGGCACACCGGAACAAATCCGGAATAACCCTGACGTAATCCGCGCGTATCTGGGTGAAGCATAAGAATGGGTGAGGCAAAGATGGAAAATATCATGTTGTCATTTAACCAGGTGAGCGCCCATTACGGAAAAATCCAGGCGCTTCACGGGGTCAGTCTGCATATTAAACAGGGCGAAATCGTCACTCTGATTGGTGCGAACGGTGCGGGCAAAACCACGCTGTTGGGTACACTGTGCGGTGACCCGCGCGCATCCAGCGGCAAGATTACCTTTGATGGCAAAGACATCACCGACTGGCACACCGCTCGCATCATGCGTGAAGCGGTGGCGATTGTGCCGGAAGGCCGCCGCGTGTTTTCACGTATGACGGTGGAGGAAAACCTGGCGATGGGCGGCTTCTTCGCGGAACGCGACCAGTATCATGAACGCATCCAACGCGTATACGAACTGTTCCCGCGCCTGCTGGAACGCCGTATTCAACGTGCGGGAACCATGTCCGGCGGTGAACAGCAAATGCTGGCGATTGGCCGTGCGCTGATGAGCCAACCGCGCTTACTGCTGCTGGACGAGCCGTCGCTTGGCCTCGCGCCAATCATCATTCAGCAGATTTTCGATACCATCGAGCAGCTGCGCAGCGAAGGCATGACCATCTTCCTGGTTGAGCAGAACGCCAACCAGGCGCTGAAGCTTGCTGACCGTGGCTACGTGCTGGAAAACGGCCACGTGGTACTGGAAGACACCGGCGACGCGCTGCTGGCTAACGAAGCGGTGCGTAGCGCCTACCTCGGCGGCTAAATTATCGCTTAATCAACAAGGAGCCATTTGGCTCCTTTTTTATGACAATACTCCGATCACCACTTTCCCTTCACCTCACTGTAACAATTCTGTCACCCCACGGTTATTTTTCTGTCATTCGCGCATGTCATGTTTTGATGCGAACAAAAACGCGTATTTTCGCGCAGTGACCTAATGACAACCTCCAGGGATATACACATGACTGCATCGTTACGACTCACAACACTTTGCCTTGCGCTTGGATGCGTACTTAGCAGCAGCGCTATCGCCGCCACCTCCATTCCGTTCTGGCATTCAATGGAAGGTGAACTGGGCAAAGAAGTCGATTCACTGGCTCAACGCTTCAACCAGACGCACCCTGATTACAAAATTGTCCCGGTATATAAAGGTAATTACGAACAAAACCTGGCGGCAGGGATTGCGGCTTTCCGTTCGGGCAATGCGCCAGCCATTTTGCAGGTTTATGAAGTGGGTACGGCGACCATGATGGCCTCGAAAGCCATCAAGCCGGTATATGAAGTTTTTAGCGATGCAGGCATTAAGTTCGACGAATCTCAGTTTGTGCCAACGGTTTCCGGTTACTACACCGATTCAAAAACCGGGCGTCTGCTCTCCCAACCATTTAACAGCTCCACGCCAGTTCTGTATTACAACAAAGACGCCTTTAAGAAAGCTGGCCTGAACCCGGATCAGCCACCAAAAACCTGGCAAGACCTGGCCGAGTACACCGCTAAACTTAAAGCGGCAGGCATGAAATGCGGCTACGCCAGTGGCTGGCAAGGCTGGATTCAAATCGAAAACTTCAGTGCCTGGAACGGCCTGCCGGTTGCCACCAAAAATAACGGTTTTGATGGCACCGATGCGGTTCTGGAATTCAATAAACCCGAGCAAGTGAAACACATTGCGATGCTGGAAGAGCTGAACAAGAAGGGCGATTTCAGCTACTTTGGCCGCAAAGATGAATCTACCGAAAAGTTCTACAGCGGGGATTGCGCCATCACCACCGCGTCTTCTGGCTCGCTGGCTGATATCCGTCAATACGCCAAATTCAACTACGGCGTGGGCATGATGCCTTACGACGCAACCATCCCGAATGCGCCACAAAACGCCATTATCGGCGGGGCAAGTTTGTGGGTGATGCAGGGTAAAGACGCCACGACTTACAAAGGCGTTGCCGAGTTTATGCAGTTCCTCACTCAACCAGAAATTGCGGCTGAATGGCACCAGAAAACCGGTTACTTACCTATCACTAAAGCTGCTTACGACCTGACGCGTGAACAAGGCTTTTACGAGAAAAACCCAGGTGCTGATATCGCCACGCGCCAGATGCTGAACAAGCCGCCATTGCCGTTCACTAAAGGCTTGCGTCTGGGCAACATGCCGCAGATTCGTGCCGTTGTGGATGAAGAGCTGGAATCGGTATGGACCGGCAAGAAAACCCCTCAGCAAGCATTAGATAGCGCGGTTGAGCGTGGTAATCAGTTGCTGCGCCGTTTCGAGCAATCGACTAAGTCTTAAGTTTTTCAGTGTCGGATGACGCTTCGCTTATCCGACCTACGAATGGCTGTTTGTAGGTCGGGTAAGGCGAAGCCGTCACCCGACATTGTTCAGGAAAAGAATTACTTATGTCATCTTCTCGTCCGGTGTTCCGTTCCGGCTGGCTGCCGTATGCGCTAGTGCTGCCGCAACTGCTTATCACCATTATCTTTTTTATTTGGCCTGCGGGCGAAGCGTTGTGGTATTCACTGCAAAATGTCGATCCGTTTGGACTTTCAAGCACGTTTGTTGGCCTGGAAAATTTCAAACAACTCTTCCATGACAGCTACTATCTCGACTCTTTCTATACCACCTTAATTTTCAGTGGATTAGTCGCTGGCAGCGGTTTGCTGGTGTCGCTGTTTTTCGCCGCGCTCACGGATTACGTCATTCGTGGCAGCCGAATTTACCAAACGTTAATGCTGCTGCCGTATGCGGTGGCTCCGGCGATTGCTGCCGTACTGTGGATTTTCCTGTTTAACCCCGGGCGCGGCCTGCTAACTCACGTGCTTGAGCAGTTTGGTTACCACTGGAACCACGCACAAAACAGCGGCCAGGCGATGTTCCTTGTGGTGTTTGCCTCGGTGTGGAAGCAAATCAGCTACAACTTCCTGTTCTTCTTTGCGGCGTTACAGTCGATTCCGCGTTCGTTGATTGAAGCTGCTTCTATTGACGGGGCAGGCCCGGTACGGCGCTTCTTCAAGCTGTCGTTACCGCTGATTGCGCCGGTGAGTTTCTTCCTGCTGGTGGTTAATCTGGTGTACGCCTTTTTCGATACCTTTCCGGTTATCGACGCCGCGACCGGCGGTGGACCAGTACAAGCGACGACCACGCTTATCTACAAAATTTATCGCGAAGGTTTTGCCGGACTCGATCTTTCCGCGTCGGCGGCGCAATCCGTGGTGTTGATGTTCTTAGTCATCATCCTGACCGTGATTCAGTTCCGCTTCGTGGAACGTAAGGTGCGCTACCAATGATTGAGAACCGCCGCGGGCTGACGATTTTCAGCCACACGATGCTGATTCTGGGCATTATCGTGATTTTGTTCCCACTGTATGTCGCGTTTGTCGCGGCGACACTGGATAACGAAGCCGTCTTCCAGACGCCGATGACGCTGATTCCAGGCACGCATCTGCTGGAAAACATGTCTTATATCTGGACGCACGGCGTCGGTGCCAACAGTGCGCCGTTCGGCCTGATGCTACTAAACAGTTTTGTCATGGCGATGGTCATCACCATTGGCAAAATCACTGTCTCAATGCTTTCAGCCTTTGCGATTGTCTGGTTCCGCTTCCCGTTCCGTAACCTGTTCTTCTGGATGATTTTTATCACCCTGATGCTGCCGGTTGAAGTGCGTATTTTCCCGACGGTAGAAGTTATCGCAAACCTCAAAATGCTCGACAGCTACACCGGCCTGACGCTGCCGTTAATGGCTTCGGCAACCGCTACTTTTTTGTTCCGCCAGTTCTTTATGACGCTTCCCGACGAGTTAATGGAAGCGGCACGTATCGACGGCGCATCGCCGATGCGCTTCTTCCGTGACATCGTTTTGCCGCTCTCAAAAACTAATCTCGCAGCACTCTTTGTCATCACCTTTATCTACGGCTGGAACCAGTATCTCTGGCCGCTGCTGATTATTAGCGACGTCAACCTTGGCACCGCCGTGGCGGGTATTAAAGGCATGATGTCTTCTGGTGAAGGCTCCACCCAGTGGAACCAGGTGATGGCGGCGATGCTGCTGACGCTGATTCCGCCGGTAATTATCGTTTTAGCCATGCAACGAGCGTTCGTGCGTGGCCTTGTTGATAGTGAGAAGTAACCCATGGCAGGACTAAAACTACAGGCAGTGAGCAAAAGTTGGGACAACAAAACTCAGGTCATTGAGCCGCTGACGCTGGATGTCGCAGACGGTGAATTTATCGTGATGGTGGGGCCGTCGGGCTGCGGTAAATCGACGTTGCTGCGCATGGTTGCCGGGCTTGAGCGCGTCACCAGCGGTGATATCTGGATTGACCGCCAGCGCGTCACCGAAATGGAACCGAAAGAGCGTGGCATCGCGATGGTGTTCCAGAACTACGCCCTTTATCCGCATATGAGTGTGGAAGAAAACATGGCGTGGGGGCTGAAAATCCGCGGCATGGGCAAAGCGCATATTCAGCAGAAAGTGGTGGAAGCGGCGCGTATTCTTGAACTCGATGGCTTGCTTAAACGCCGCCCACGCGAACTTTCCGGCGGCCAACGCCAGCGTGTGGCGATGGGGCGCGCTATTGTGCGCGACCCGGCGGTTTTCCTCTTCGATGAACCGTTATCTAACCTGGATGCCAAACTGCGCGTACAAATGCGCCTCGAATTACAACAGCTGCACCGCCGCCTGAAAACCACCAGTTTGTATGTTACGCACGACCAGGTCGAAGCGATGACGCTGGCGCAGCGCGTGATGGTGATGAACAAAGGCGTCGCCGAACAAATCGGCACGCCTGTTGAAGTCTACGAACGCCCGGCCAGCCGCTTTGTGGCGAGTTTTATCGGCTCGCCCGCCATGAACCTGCTGGAAGGTAAAATCAGTGCTGACGGCACGCGTTTTGAGCTGGCAAGCGGTATGGCGTTGCCATTAGGCAATGCGCCGAATGGGCTTCAGGGGCTTGCGGTGACGCTGGGTATCCGCCCGGAACATATTGCGCTAAGCTCACAATCCGCAGGTGGCGTGCCCTTTTTGGTGGATACGCTGGAGATGCTCGGCGCTGATAATTTGGTGCACGGGCGCTGGGGCGAGCAAAAAATGGTGGTGCGCCTGACGCATCAGGAACGCCCGCAACCCGGTAGCACGCTGTGGCTACATCTGCCTGAAAATCATCTACATTTCTTTGCTAAAGAGAATGGACAACGTTTATGAGTAACTGGCCATACCCGAAAGTCGCGGCCCATCGTGGCGGTGGCAAACTGGCACCGGAAAATACGCTGGCAGCGATTGATGTCGGTGCGCGTTACGGGCACACCATGATTGAGTTCGACGCCAAGCTTTCACAGGATGGGCACATTTTCCTGCTGCATGACGACACTCTGGAACGCACCAGTAACGGCTGGGGTATCGCGGGTGATTTACCCTGGGATAAACTGCTGAATGTCGATGCCGGAAGTTGGTATAGCGGTGAGTTTAAAGGCGAACCATTGCCGCTGCTTTCTCAAGTTGCCGCGCGGTGTAAGCAACATGGCATGATGGCGAATATTGAAATCAAACCGACCACCGGTACCGATGCGCTAACCGGAAAAACGATCGCGCTGGCAGCACTTGAATTATGGCAAGGGCAAACCGCGCCATTGCTGTCTTCGTTTTCTATCGAAGCGCTGGAAGCCGCACAATTTGCCGTGCCTGAATTACCGCGTGGGTTGTTACTCGACGAATGGCGCGATGACTGGCGTGAACTGACCACCCGTCTGGGTTGTGTTGCCATTCACTTGAATCATAAATTGCTCGATGAAGCGCGTGTGCAGGAGCTGAAAGCGGCGGGATTACATATTCTGGTTTATACGGTGAATAATCCCCAACGAGCAGCTACGCTGCTGCGCTGGGGAGTGGATATCATCTGTACCGACTGTATCGACCAAATTGGTGCAGATTTTACGTACTAAATGCCAGGTCCATGTCGGATGATGCAAGCTTATCCGACCTACGGTAAGGGGGGATAAGCGTGAGCGTCATCCACCATTTTCCTTACGTCGGGGCTTAATGAGTCCCAGGATTCAACATGCTGCCATTGGTCGTCGGTTGCAGCATATGCTGTTGCCCGCTGCTGGTCGCGCTGCTGTTTAACATGCCACCATTGGTATTTGGCAACACTTGTTGTGTCCCGACATCCAGCTCATTCGCAGGCGTTGTTGTCGATTTAAAGACGCCCTGCGAATTGTTATTTATCTGCGATTCCAGATGCTGTTGCTGCACGCGGGTTTGCGTTTGTAACTGCTGATTTAACATCCCTTTTTGTTGTATCTGCTGGGTTTGCATTTGTTGCTGCATCCGTTGCTGACTGGGGATCTGATAACCCTGTTGATTGGGATTATTCAGGGTATTAATCGGCTGTGCCAAACAGGTCAATGGCAGCAAAGCTGCCAGCATAAGTATTTTTTTCATCGTCACTTCCTCCATTTGGGGGATCTACTAAGTTTAATCGTTTTCTGACACTACGATGATTATTTAGGATTTTTAGCCAGGCGGGTTTCCAATTTTGGGCCAGGCTTATCGTGGGATTCCCCAAACATGGAGAACATAACGATGAAGCAGTGGAAAAATATTCGTCTGGAAATTCTGCGTTGGATGACCATTCCTGCGCTAATGATAGGACTGTGCCTTTCTGTTAGTGCCGCACCGCCTCCGGTTGCGGCTCCTGTATCTTACGGCGTCGAAGCCGATGTCTTCCATCCAGTACGTGCTGAAAATGGCATGGTTGCCTCGCAGGATTCGCTGGCCACACAAGTCGGTGTCGAGATTCTCAAGCAGGGCGGGAATGCGGTCGATGCCGCTGTTGCAGTCGGTTTTGCGCTGGCGGTAACCCACCCGCAGGCGGGGAACATCGGCGGCGGTGGCTTTATGATGCTGCGCACCAAAGATGGTAAAACCACCGCCATTGATTTCCGTGAAATGGCACCAGAAAAAGCATCGCGCGACATGTTCCTCGATGCGCAAGGCAATGCAGACAGCAAAAAATCCCTTACCTCACATCTTGCATCAGGCACGCCTGGCACCGTGGCGGGCTTCGCTCTGGCGCTGGAAAAATACGGCACACTGCCGCTGAACAAAGTTATCCAGCCTGCAATCAAACTGGCACAGGACGGTTTCACGGTGAACGATGCACTGGCTGAAGACCTGAAAGTTTATGGTGCAGAAGTTCTCCCGAATCATCCAAACAGCAAAGCTATTTTCTGGAAGGCTGACGGCGAACCGCTGCAAAAGGGCGACAAACTGGTGCAAACCAACCTCGCCAAAAGCCTGGAAATGATTGCCGAAAATGGCCCGGATGCGTTCTACAAAGGCGCAATTGCTGACCAGATTGCCGAAGAAATGGCAAAGAATGGCGGGTTGATTAGCAAGGTTGATCTGGCGAATTACAAAGCCGTAGAACGTGCGCCGATTAGCGGTGATTACCGTGGCTACCAGATTTTCTCCATGCCACCACCGTCTTCAGGCGGCATCCACATTGTGGAAATCCTCAATATTCTGGAAAACTTCGATCTCGCCAAATACGGTTTTGGCAGCGCTGATGCGATGCAATTAACGGCTGAAGCGGAAAAATATGCCTATGCCGATCGTTCGGAATATCTCGGTGACCCTGACTTTGTCAAAGTGCCGTGGCAGGCGCTGACCAACAAAGCCTACGCCAAATCGCTGGCTGAGCAGATAGACATCAACAAAGCACGTCCATCGAGCGAAATTAAACCCGGCAAACTCGCGCCATATGAAAGCAACCAGACCACGCATTTCTCGGTGGTGGATAAAGACGGCAACGCTGTAGCGGTGACTTATACGCTCAATACCGTGTTCGGTACGGGCATTGTGGCAGGTAACACCGGCATCCTGATGAACAACCAAATGGATGATTTCTCTGCAAAACCTGGTGTGCCAAATGTCTACGGGCTGGTGGGTGGCGATGCCAACGCCGTTGGGCCGCATAAACGCCCGCTGTCGTCGATGTCGCCGACAATCGTGGTGAAAGATGGCAAAACCTGGCTGGTAACCGGCAGCCCTGGCGGTAGCCGTATCATCACCACTGTGCTGCAAATGGTGATGAACACCATCGATTACGGGATGAACGTTGCCGAAGCCACCAACGCGCCGCGCTTCCATCACCAGTGGTTGCCTGATGAGCTACGAATCGAAAAAGGTTTTAGCCCGGATACAGTCAAATTGCTGAAAGATAAAGGGCAGAACGTGAAGGTGAAAGAAGCGATGGGCAGTACGCAGAGCATTATGGTAGGGCCAGATGGTGCGTTATACGGTGCTTCTGACCCGCGTTCGGTGGATGATTTGACTGCCGGATATTAAGTTTGCCCCTCACCCCGGCCCTCTCCCAAAGGAGAGGGAGAAAGCCGTCGAGTCCCCTCTCCTGAGGGAGAGGGTTAGGGTGAGGGCGATTTATTCAGGCTTACATCGCGCCATAAAATACGCATCCACATACTGCCCGTCACGCAGCGCGAAATTCTTACCGGTGCCTTCAATCTCGAAACCGAACTTACGGTAAACCGCCACGCCGGGTTCGTTATCAACAAACACTGTCAGTTCAATGCGCTCGATGCGCAGCCAGTTATCACACAGGTCGGTCATGGCTGCCATTAATGCACTTGCGATACCGCGATTGCGATGTTGCCCGCAAACGCTAAGACCAAATGTTGCCACATGGCTACGACGCGGGTTTTGTTCGACAGACAGCGCCAGATGCCCTGCTACAACATCGTCGACACAAGCCACCAGCTGTTTGCGTCCTGCGGGTGGATGCTTCATTCGTTCTTCCCACATTTCAAGAGAAGGATGAGGGAGTTGTAGCGTGTTGTGATAAACCTCTGACTGGGCATTAATCTGACGTAAAGCATCAAGATCTCTTAATTCAGCGTGGCGTATCACGATCTCACTCATTCCTTTTCTCCTCAAATAGTTAAGTAACCTCTTAAACATCAGTGACTTTTTAGTTTTCGTCAACTGCTAAGTTTTTCTAAAAATTAGTAGACAAGTGCGAATGATAATGATTATTATTGCCATGCGTTCAGGGGAGACCCCTACGGAGATAACCTGAAAGCACGACATTGCTCACATTGCTTCCAGTATTACTTTAGCCAGCCTTGAGCTGGCTTTTTTTTATTCTTTTTTCAGCCTGGCTTACTTACCATTTTGTCCCCGAGCTGTGCTCGAAATCCTCACGTACTTTAAGTACGCTCCGGTTTCTGCGCGCAGGTCGTGAACAAACTGGCTGCGCCGCCGACGGCTGAACCATGAACAGTTCCAACTAATTTGGGCAAAGCAGTCACTTTGTCTTTTCGTAGGGCGGATAAGCGCAGCGTCATCCGCCAAAAAACACGGTGCCAAAAAACCAAAGAATGAAGTAGGGTAATTGCAATTTAAAGTCAAAAAGGACGAAGCAATGACCCTACACTGCGCTTTTATAGGTTTTGGCAAAAGCACTACCCGCTACCACCTGCCTTACGTTCTGGTTCGCAAAGATAAACTTCACGTCGCGCATATTTTCCGCCGCCACGAAAAACCGGAAATTGAGCAGCAACCGCAATACAGCCACATCCATTTCACCAGCCAGCTTGACGACATTCTCAACGACCCGCAGGTCAAACTGGTGGTGGTATGTACTCATCAGGACAGCCATTTCGAATACGCAAAACGCGCGCTGGAAGCGGGCAAAAATGTGCTGGTGGAAAAGCCTTTCACCCCGACACTGGCTGAAGCTAAACAACTGTTTGAACTGGCTAAAGCGAAAGGACTGACCGTCACGCCTTATCAGAATCGCCGTTTTGATTCCTGTTTCCTGACGATGAAAAAAGCCATCGAAAGTGGCAAGTTGGGCAAAATTGTTGAAATAGAAAGCCACTTTGATATGTATCGCCCGGAAGCGGCAACCGCACCAGGCACCTTTGCAGATGGTGCTTTCTACGGCCTTGGCGTGCACACCATGGACCAGATCATCTCAATTTTTGGCCGCCCGGATCGCGTCGCTTACGATATTCGTAGCGTGCGCAATAAGGCTAATCCAGACGATACCTTTGAAGCACAGCTGTTTTACGGTGACCTGAAAGCTATTGTTAAAACCAGCCACCTGGTGAAAATCGACTATCCGAAATTCCAGGTTCACGGCACCAAAGGCTCGTACCTTAAATACGGTATCGACCAGCAAGAAACCAGCCTCAAGGCTTACATCATGCCCGGTGAGCCGGGCTTTGCAGCAGACAGCAGCGTCGGCGTGCTTGAATACGTCAACGACGCGGGTGAAACCGTGCGCGAAGAGATTAAACCGGAGCAGGGCGACTATGGCCGCGTGTACGACGCGCTGTATGAAACCATTGTTAACGGCAAACCTAATTACGTCAGAGAAATTGAAGCACTGACCAACCTCGAGATCCTTGAGCGCGGTTTCGAACAGCCTTCTCCTTCTGTCGTGACCCTCGCTTAGCTCCGCTCTGACGCCTCTGACTCGTTCACATTTTTTGAACAGAGGCGTCAATTTTCACCCTCTATGATCATTTCCGATTCGGGTCCACACTTAGCCCATCAAACGAATTGCGGAGAAATGAAGATGATCTTTTTAAGAAAAGCTGAAGAACGTGGTCACGCCAATCATGGTTGGTTGGATAGCTGGCACACCTTCTCATTCGCTAACTATTACGATGCCAATTTCATGGGTTTCTCGGCATTACGTGTGATTAACGAAGACGTCGTGGAAGCCGGTGAAGGCTTTGGGACTCACCCACACAAAGACATGGAAATCCTGACCTATGTACTGGAAGGTGCGGTTGCGCATCGCGACAGCATGGGTAACGAAGAACAGGTTCCAGCGGGGGAATTCCAGATTATGAGTGCCGGTACCGGGATTACTCACTCGGAGTACAACCCAAGCAAAACCGAGCGCCTGCGTCTGTACCAAATCTGGATCATCCCGGATAAAACAGGCATCACGCCGCGTTACGATCAGCGTCGTTTTGATGCACCACAGGGCCGCCAACTGGTGCTGTCTCCAGATGCTCGTGACGGTTCCCTGAAGGTGAATCAAGATATGGAATTGTCGCGTTGGGCATTGGCTAAAGACGAACAATCTGTCTACCAGATTCCGGCAGATCGCCGCATTTGGCTGCAGGTTGTCAAAGGTGATGTGTCTATCAACGGGACTCAGGCAAAAACCAGTGATGCTATTGCTGTGTGGGATGAACAAGCGATTTCGATTCATGCCAATGAAGCAAGTGAAGTCCTGCTGTTTGATTTACCACCAGTCTAATAAATACTGATAGTTACCGGTCACAACCTTCCTCAAAACAGGGGGAAGGTTGTGCTTTGTCCGTGCTAAACTTCGTTGTCGATAGTCAACCAGTACAGCAGGATAATGAAAAAGAAAAGACCGGTATTACAGGACGTTGCAGACCGCGTAGGGGTGACCAAAATGACGGTCAGCCGATTTTTACGTAACCCTGACCAGGTTTCCGCGACGTTACAGGTAAAAATTGCTGCCGTACTTGATGAACTTGGCTACATTCCCAACCGCGCACCAGACATCCTTTCTAATTCCACAAGCCGCGCTATCGGCGTGTTACTACCCTCGCTGACCAACCAGGTTTTTGCGGAAGTGCTGCGTGGCATTGAAAACGTGGTTGATGCTTACGGCTACCAGACCATGCTCGCTCACTACGGCTATAAGCCTGAGCTGGAAGAAGAGCGTCTGGAATCAATGCTTTCCTGGAATATCGACGGCTTGATCCTCACCGAACGCACCCATACCCCGCGCACCCTAAAAATGATTGAAGTGGCAGGTATTCCGGTAGTGGAACTGATGGACAGCATTTCACCGTGTCTCGACATCGCCGTGGGGTTTGATAACTTCGAAGCCGCACGCCAAATGACCGCCGCGATAATTGCCCGTGGTCACCGTCACGTTGCGTATCTTGGCGCACGCCTTGATGAACGTACCGTGATCAAGAAAAAAGGCTACGAGCAAGCGATGCTGGACGCCGGTCTGGTGCCGTACAGCGTGATGGTCGAACAATCCTCTTCTTACTCCACTGGTATCGAATTGTTCCGCCAGGCGCGTCGTGAATATCCGCAGCTCGACAGTATCTTCTGTACTAACGATGACTTAGCTATTGGCGCGGCATTTGAATGCCAACGCCAGGGGCTGAGCATTCCAAAAGATATGGCGATTGCCGGTTTCCACGGCCACGATATTGGTCAGGTTATGGAACCCCGTCTTGCCAGTGTGTTAACGCCGCGCGAACGTATGGGGCGCATTGGTGCTGAGCGTTTACTGGCGAGAATTCGCGGTGAAGCGGTGACGCCACAAATGCTCGATTTGGGCTTTACGCTTTCCCCTGGTGGTTCAATTTAGCGCCATAATTTTTGATATAGTTCACACTTATTCACTTTTTAAGTGAATGGTTATTGCTTATTGCGAACGCTCTACTGACAATGTTACCGATAACAGTTACCCGTAACAATTTCTTATGACAAATTGTTGCGCCAGTCGGAGCTACGCGATGAGCACTACCAACCACGACCACCATATCTACGTCCTGATGGGCGTTTCTGGCAGCGGTAAATCTGCTGTTGCAAGCGAAGTTGCACACCAACTCAAAGCGGCGTTCCTGGACGGCGACTTCCTGCATCCACGCTGCAATATCACGAAAATGGCTTCCGGTGAGCCGCTTAACGATGAAGATCGCAAGCCGTGGCTACAAGCATTAAACGATGCAGCTTTTGCTATGCAGCGCACCAACAAAGTCTCCTTGATCGTTTGCTCTGCGTTGAAAAAAGTCTATCGCGACCAATTACGTGAAGGTAACCCGAATCTCTCTTTCATCTACATGAAAGGTGATTTTGAAGTGATTGAAAACCGCCTGAAAGCACGCAAAGGCCACTTCTTCAAAACGCAGATGCTGGTGACTCAGTTTGAAACGCTGCAAGAGCCGAAAGCGGATGAGCCGGATGTTCTGGTGGTAAATATCGACCAGTCACTGGAAAACGTGGTGGCGAGCACCATTGAGGTCATTAATAAAGGCAGTGCGCAGTGAGTACATTAACGCTTGTTTTAACAGCAGTTGGCTCGGTTTTGCTGCTGCTGTTTTTAGTGATGAAGGCGCGAATGCACGCCTTCGTTGCTTTGATGGTGGTTTCAATTGGGGCAGGGATATTTTCCGGGATGCCGCTCGATAAAATCGCGGCAACCATGGAAAAAGGGATGGGCGGAACGCTTGGCTTTCTGGCTATCGTCGTCGCGCTCGGCGCGATGTTTGGCAAGATTCTTCATGAAACCGGCGCGGTAGACCAGATTGCGGTCAAAATGCTGAAGTCTTTTGGTCACAGTCGCGCGCACTATGCAATTGGCCTGGCTGGCCTGATTTGTGCGCTGCCGCTATTCTTCGAAGTCGCTATTGTATTGCTGATAAGTGTAGCCTTTTCCATGGCGCGCCACACCGGCACTAACCTTGTTAAACTGGTTATTCCTCTGTTCGCGGGCGTTGCAGCCGCTGCGGCATTTCTGCTGCCTGGGCCTGCACCAATGCTGCTCGCCTCCCAAATGCACGCCGATTTTGGCTGGATGATTCTGCTGGGTCTGTGCGCGGCGATTCCAAGTATGATTATTGCCGGGCCGCTGTTTGGTAACTTCATCAGCAAATACGTCGAACTGCATATTCCTGACGACATCACTGAACCGCACCTGGGCGAAGGCAAACTGCCATCGTTCGGTTTCAGTCTTTCGCTGATCCTGCTGCCGCTGGTGTTAGTTGGCATGAAAACTATCGCTGCGCGTTTCGTCGAGCAGGGTTCCAGCTTGTACCAGTGGCTGGAATTTATCGGCCATCCGTTCACGGCGATTCTGGTTGCTTGCCTGGTGGCGATTTACGGTCTGGCGTACCGCCAGGGTATGGCGAAAGAGAAGGTCATGGAAATCTGTGGTCACGCGCTGCAACCTGCGGGAATCATCCTGCTGGTTATCGGTGCGGGCGGCGTGTTCAAACAAGTGCTGGTGGATTCAGGTGTTGGCCCGGCATTGGGCGAAGCGTTGACTGGCCTGGGCTTGCCAATTGCATTGACCTGCTTCGTGCTGGCGGCAGCGGTGCGTATCATCCAGGGTTCGGCAACCGTAGCTTGTCTGACTGCAGTTGGCCTGGTGATGCCGGTTATCGAACAGCTCAACTATAGCGGCGCACAAATGGCAGCATTGTCGATTTGTATTGCTGGGGGTTCTATCGTCGTCAGCCACGTTAACGATGCCGGTTTCTGGCTTTTCGGTAAATTTACCGGCGCGACAGAAGGGCAAACCCTGAAAACCTGGACCATGATGGAAACCATTCTTGGTACCACTGGTGCAGTTGTCGGGATGATTGCGTTTACGCTGCTGTCTTAAGTATGTGATTTAACGCTCTGGTAAATCCAGAGCGTTATGTTTTGTGTCACGACATCAGCGGCAACAACTGCTGATAAATCTGGTTAAACACTTTTCTACGTGCCTGATATTGCTCATGTCGGGCCATGTCTGGTTTGTGCTGTTGCTCAAGCGGTAACTGCGGAAGCAGCGCTTGCAGCGGTTTATCTGGCGACATGGCGATTTGCGCCAGCCGTGCTGCACCCAGCGCTGGGCCGACATCTCCACCGGTGCGATAATCCAGCGTTTGCCCACTGATATCTGCCAGCATTTGCCGCCAGTACGGGCTGCGCGCCCCACCGCCAATCAGTGTGACACTTTGCGGTGTGACTCCGCAGGAATGCACCACGTCCATACCATCCGCCAGCGCATAACCTACGCCTTCTAACACGGCGCGGGCCAGTTCGGCTGGCCCATGCTGATGGGTCAGGCCAAAGAAAACGCCTTTTGCCTGTGGATTATTGTGCGGCGTACGCTCGCCAGACAGATACGGTAAAAACCAGATCTCACCAGCGTCTTCATCGGCTTTTTCGGCGGCTGACAGCAGTGCCGGAACACTCTTGATACCGGTTAATTTTGCCGCCCAATCGAGACACGATGCGGCGCTGAGCATCACTGACATGAGGTGCCAGCGATGGGGTAGAGCATGGCAGAAGCTGTGGACGGCACTTTCCGGTTTACTGAGGAATCCTTCACTTACCGCAAAGTAAACGCCAGACGTTCCCAACGATAACATAGCCTGGCCCGCATCCATCATGCCGACACCGACTGCGCCCGCGGCGTTATCGCCACCGCCTGCAACCACCGGTACGGCAGGCATATTCCACGCACGTGCGACGTCTGCTTTCAATGTGCCAGTAATCTCGCTGCCTTCGAATAAATCTGGCATTTGCTGGCGACTCAACTGGCACGCGTCGAGCATTTTATCGCTCCAGTCGCGCTTCGTGACATCCAGCCACATGGTACCTGCGGCGTCAGACATATCGCTGGCAAACACGCCGCTCATACGCAGACGCAGGTAATCTTTCGGCAGCAGGACTTTATCTATTTTCGCGAAGACTTCAGGTTCATGGCGCTTCACCCACAGCAGTTTTGGTGCGGTAAAACCTGGCATCATCAGGTTGCCGGTAATTTGGCGGGAATCGGGTACGCTTGCTTCAAGCAAGGCGCACTCTTCTGCGCTGCGACCGTCATTCCATAAAATTGCCGGGCGCAACACGTTCTGCTGGTTATCGAGCAGTGTTGCACCGTGCATCTGCCCAGCAATCCCCAACGCTTTCACATCTTTAAGAGAGTGCTGCTCGCCGAGTGCTTTCATTGCGCGGTCTGTTGCTTGCCACCAGTGTTCAGGATCTTGCTCCGACCACAACGGATGCGGGCGCGACACCGTCAGTGTTTCAGTACGTGTCGCCAGCACTTCACCTTGCTCATCCAGCAAAATCGCTTTCACACCCGAGGTGCCGAGATCGATTCCGATGTACATATCGACTCCTTACAAACGCGCCACGTAAAACGTGGCGCGGGAATTCGTAGGGTGGATAAGCAAAGCGTCATCCACCATTTCAACTACGGTTTAAACTTATTTGTCGAACAGGTAATGATTGACCAGGTTTTCCAGTAATTCCTGATGCCCACTTTGATGCTGTGGATTCAGGTCATGCTGTTCAGCGTACTGTGCAATTTGTGAAAGCGACATTTGCCCTTTCAGAATTTGCTGACCAAGTTCACCATTCCAACCGGCATAACGTTTCGCAACGCGTTTATCCAGTTCGCCATCTTCAATCATGCGTGCGGCAATTTTCAGTGACAGCGCCATCACATCCATCGCACCAATGTGACCATAGAACAAGTCGTACTTATCGGTACTCTGACGGCGCACTTTGGCGTCAAAGTTCAGGCCGCCAGTGGTGAAACCACCTGCTTTGAGAATTTCGTACATCACCAGTGAGTTTTCTTCCACGCTGTTCGGGAACTGGTCGGTATCCCAGCCCAGTTGCGGGTCGCCACGGTTGGCATCGACGGAACCGAAGATGCCCAACGCAATGGCGCTGGCAATTTCGTGATGGAATGAGTGACCGGCAAGTGTCGCGTGGTTCGCTTCAATGTTTACTTTGATCTCTTTTTCCAGACCGAACTGCTTCAGGAAACCGTAGACCGTCGCAACATCGTAATCGTATTGGTGCTTGGTTGGCTCCTGCGGTTTCGGTTCGATAAGCAACGTGCCGCGGAAACCAATTTTATGTTTGTGCTCAACCACCATCTGCAAGAAGCGGCCAATTTGCTCACGTTCCTGGCGCAAATCGGTATTGAGCAGGGATTCGTAACCTTCACGGCCACCCCAAAGCACATAGTTTTCGCCGCCCAACTGGTGAGTGGCATTCATTGCGGTGACGACTTGCGTTGCCGCCCAGGAGAATACTTCTGGATCTGGGCTGGTCGCAGCACCTGCGCCATAACGAGGATTGGTAAAGCAGTTGGCCGTACCCCACAGCAATTTCACGCCGCTTTCTTGCTGCTTTTTCGCCAGCACTTCGGTCATTTTCGCGAAGTTATTCAGGTACTCTTTCAGCGATGCGCCTTCTGGCGAAACGTCCACATCATGGAAGCAGTAATACGGGACATTCAGCTTGTGGAAGAACTCGAACGCCACATCAGCTTTTAATTTTGCCAGGCCTAATGCGTCGCCAGCTTGCTGCCACGGACGTTCAAAAGAACCGGCACCAAACATGTCGGCACCATTCCAGCAGAAGTTATGCCAGTAACAAGCGGCAAAGCGCAGGTGTTCTTCCATACGTTTACCCAGCACGATTTCATCTGGATTGTAGTGACGAAATGCCAGTGGGTTAGCGGTTTTAGGGCCTTCAAAACGTACACGTTCAAGTTGGTCGAAATAGGCTTGCATAATTGACTCCGTAATCAGGGGGAATATACCCGTCGTCCTTCAAGATGCAGGGGTGTTGGCTGCTCTCACTCACCTGAATCACTTACCTGAGTAAGCTCATCGGGATTCATTCGATTGCCGCCTTCCTGCAACTCGAATTATTTTGGGTATAGCAAGTAAGCGATTCTGTAACCATCCTGTATTTTCCCTGGAGTTTGCTCAATTACGTTATTTCACACTGTGATTAAGAGAATGCTCAAATGTGCGCTGCCTCGCAAAAAATGTTGAAAATAATGAATGAAGTATCTCTATGGTTATTCCAATAAATAAAGCAACGAATGCATTTGTTAAATTAAAAGCAGATCGCCATCATAAATTAGAAATTAAACCAAAAAACGTAATGGGAAGATGAAAATCTGTAATTGCTGGATTTGTATTCACAGTCAACAATTCGAACCGGTCAACAGATGTTAATAATTTTTAATCCGATTTATCCCACCCTACACAGGTATAAAAAAATGCGAATGAAGATTAAGAACCTCTTACTAACGTTGTGTGCCTCGCTTGTTCTAACCAGTGCCTGCAGTATCGCCAAAGAAGTTAAAATCGGCATGGCAATTGATGATTTACGCCTGGAACGCTGGCAAAAAGACCGCGATATTTTTGTTAAGAAAGCCGAATCTTTGGGAGCGAAAGTCTTTGTACAGTCCGCTAATGGCAACGAAGAAACGCAAATGTCGCAAATAGAAAACATGATCAACCGTGGCGTGGATGTGCTGGTCATTATTCCTTATAACGGCCAGGTATTGAGCAACGTGATTGCCGAAGCCAAAAGAGAGGGCATAAAAGTATTAGCTTATGATCGCATGATCAATAATGCCGACATTGATTATTATATTTCATTTGATAATGAAAAAGTCGGTGAGCTTCAGGCACAAAGCATTGTTAATAAAGTACCTTCTGGTAATTATTTCCTGATGGGCGGTTCGCCAGTTGATAATAATGCGAAGTTATTCCGTCAAGGGCAGATGAAAGTATTAAAACCATATATTGATAGCGGGAAAATAAAAGTCGTCGGCGATCAATGGGCTGATGGTTGGTTGCCTGAAAACGCATTGAAAATCATGGAAAATGCGCTAACGGCTAATAACAATAAAATTGATGCGGTTGTGGCATCAAATGATGCGACAGCTGGTGGGGCAATCCAGGCGTTAAGTGCGCAAGGGTTGGCGGGCAAAGTGGCCATTTCTGGGCAAGACGCCGATTTAGCCGGTGTAAAACGTATTATCGCCGGTACGCAGACCATGACGGTTTATAAGCCAATCACCCAACTCGCAAATACAGCAGCGGAAATTGCCGTTGAACTGGGCGAGGGCAAACAACCGGCATCGGATGCCAAGCTGAATAATGGCGTTAAAGATGTCCCTTCACGCCTTCTTACTCCAATCGAAGTCGACAAAGCTAATATCGACAGCACCGTTGTGGCTGACGGTTTCCACAAAAAGAGCGAGCTATAACCTGCTGCGCCCGTGTTTTCCCACGGGCGCTATCCTGTAACCAGGTAAAGGAGGGGCTATGCCTTGTTTACTGGAAATGAAAAATATCACCAAGACCTTCGGCGTCGTGAAGGCGGTTGATAGTGTCAGCCTGTCAGTAGATTCCGGTGAGGTGATGTCACTTTGTGGTGAAAATGGTTCCGGCAAATCCACGCTGATGAAAGTACTTTGCGGTATTTACCCTTACGGCAGCTATGAGGGGGAAATTTGGTTTGCCGGGGAAAAACTGCAGGCGAGCCATATCCGCGACACCGAACGCAAAGGGATTGCGATCATTCACCAGGAGTTGGCGCTGGTTAAGCATTTGACGGTGCTGGAAAATATTTTCCTTGGGGCAGAGATTTCACGGCATGGTGTGCTGGACTACGACAGCATGACCCTTCGTTGCCAAAAGTTGCTCGCGCAGGTGAGCTTAAATATCTCTCCGGATACCCGCGTAGGGTCGCTTGGGCTGGGGCAGCAACAACTGGTCGAAATTGCCAAAGCGCTGAATAAACAGGTGCGATTGCTGATTCTCGACGAGCCAACGGCCTCGTTAACAGAGCAAGAAACGGCGGTGCTGCTGGGAATTATTCGGGACCTGCAAGCGCACGGCATCGCCTGTGTATATATCTCCCACAAGCTCAATGAAGTTAAAGCGATTTCCGATACCATTTGCGTTATCCGCGACGGAAAACCGATTGGTACACGCGATGCAGCACTCATGCAGGAAAAAGACATCATTACCATGATGGTTGGGCGTGAGTTAACCGCGCTCTACCCAAATGAACCGCATCAGACCGGTGATGAAATTCTTCGCGTTGAGCATCTCACTGCCTGGCATCCCGTCAACCGGCATATCAAACGCGTCAACGATATTTCATTTTCACTGCACAAAGGCGAAATCCTTGGAATAGCGGGGCTGGTTGGCGCAGGGCGAACCGAAGCGGTTCAGTGCCTGTTCGGCGTTTGGCCCGGGAAATCTGAAGGTCGTATTTTCATTGATAACGAACCTGTCGCTATCAGCAATTGCCAGCAAGCTATTGCCCACGGTATTGCCATGGTGCCTGAAGATCGAAAAAGAGACGGCATCGTGCCGATTATGGCGGTAGGGCAAAACATCACCCTTGCCGCCTTGAACCAGTTTTCTGGGGCTCTCACTCACCTTGATGACGCTGCAGAACTTAACTGCATCCTGCAATCAATTGAGCGGTTAAAAGTGAAAACTTCGTCGCCTGATTTGGCTATTGGCCGCCTGAGTGGTGGTAATCAGCAAAAAGCAATTCTGGCGCGCTGTCTGCTGCTCAATCCTCGCATCCTGATTCTGGATGAACCCACGCGCGGCATTGATATCGGTGCGAAATATGAAATCTACAAACTGATTAACCAACTGGTGCAGCAAGGCATTGCGGTGATTGTTATCTCATCTGAATTGCCGGAAGTGCTCGGTCTGAGTGACAGAGTGCTGGTGATGCACGAGGGGCGAATCAAAGCCGACCTGATTAATAACAATTTGACCCAGGAACAGGTTATGGAAGCTGCACTGAGGAGCGAAAAGCATGTCGAAAAGCAATCCGTCTGAACTGAAACTCACGGCACCAGCAGCTTCACCTTTTGCGGGGTTGCGGGCGCTAAATCTACAGGTTTTTGTCATGATTGCCGCGATTGTGGTGATCATGTTGTTCTTTACCTGGACCACTGAAGGCGCCTATCTCAGCGCCAGAAACGTTTCCAACTTACTGCGCCAGACAGCCATTACCGGAATCCTGGCGGTCGGCATGGTATTCGTCATTATCTCTGCGGAAATTGACCTTTCTGTCGGCTCGATGATGGGCTTGCTGGGTGGTGTGGCGGCGATTTTTGATGTCTGGTTAGGCTGGCCGTTACCACTGACTATCGTCGTGACACTGGCGCTTGGTCTGGTGTTGGGGGCGTGGAACGGTTGGTGGGTGGCTTATCGCAAAGTCCCTTCGTTCATCGTCACGCTCGCCGGCATGTTGGCATTTCGTGGCGTTTTGATTGGCATTACCAACGGCACCACTGTTTCTCCAACCAGTGTCGATATGTCGCAAATCGGGCAAAGTTATCTGCCGGACGGCATTGGCTTTGGTATCGGTACTTTAGGGCTGGTCGCTTTTGTTGCCTGGCAATGGCGGATGCGTATTCGCCGTCAGGCTTTGGGGCTGGCAACACCAGCATCGACAGGCGTTGTCGGGCGGCAGGCTATCACCGCGGTCATCGTACTTGGCGCAATCTGGCTGCTCAATGATTACCGCGGTGTGCCAACGCCGGTATTGATCCTCACGCTCTTACTGCTGGCTGGCATGTTTATGGCGACCCGCACTGCATTTGGGCGGCGCATTTATGCGATTGGCGGCAATATCGAAGCGGCACGACTTTCTGGTATTAATGTTGAGCGCACCAAGTTGGCCGTTTTCGCTATCAACGGGTTAATGGTAGCAATTGCCGGGTTGATTCTAAGCTCACGTCTGGGGGCTGGTTCACCGTCTGCCGGGAACATTGCTGAGCTTGATGCCATC
The DNA here is from genome assembly GCF_022134725.1 of Buttiauxella sp. S19-1. Classification (NCBI taxonomy): domain Bacteria; kingdom Pseudomonadati; phylum Pseudomonadota; class Gammaproteobacteria; order Enterobacterales; family Enterobacteriaceae; genus Buttiauxella; species Buttiauxella sp. S19-1. The sequence goes on along the minus strand of NZ_JAHWLU010000056.1, from coordinate 4,028 downwards.
GCCGCATGTGTGATTGGTGGCACCAGTCTCGCGGGAGGCGTGGGCAGCGTTGCCGGAGCGGTGATGGGCGCCTTTATCATGGCTTCTCTGGATAACGGAATGAGCATGATGGATGTGCCCACGTTCTGGCAGTACATCGTCAAAGGGGCGATTTTGTTGCTGGCGGTATGGATGGATTCGGCGACCAAGCGCCGCGCATAAGAGTGTGCAAAGGATCACAATGCCGGGGCCAGGTTCCCCGGCATTGTTACAGTTATGGTATTGCACATACGGTTTTGTCATCAGGAATGAAAAAGTATGTTTGAGAAACGTCATCGCATTACGTTGTTATTCAATGCCAATAAAGCCTACGACCGCCAGGTGGTGGAAGGGGTTGGCGAATATTTGCAGGCGTCTCAATCTGAGTGGGACATTTTTATTGAAGAGGATTTCCGCGCTCGTATCGATAACATCAAAGAGTGGTTGGGCGATGGGGTGATTGCCGATTTCGATGATGCGCAAATCCAGCGTTTGCTCGACGGCGCTGACGTTCCAATTGTGGGTGTCGGTGGGTCATATCATTTACCCGAACATTATCCACCAGTGCATTACATCGCCACTGATAACCACGCATTAGTGGAAAGTGCATTTCTGCATCTTAAGGAGAAGGGCGTTCAGCGTTTTGCATTCTATGGTCTGCCGAACTCCAGCGGTAAACGCTGGGCAATGGAGCGCGAATATGCCTTTAACCAACTGGTGGCGAAAGAAAAATACCGCGGTGTGGTTTATCAGGGAATAGAAACGGCGCCGGAAAACTGGCAACACGCGCAAAATCGTTTGGCTGATTGGGTGCAAACGCTGCCTCCACAGACTGGGATTATCGCGGTGACAGATGCTCGTGCGCGGCATCTGCTGCAAGTCTGTGAACATCTGCATATTCCAGTGCCAGAAAAGCTGTGTGTGATTGGCATTGATAACGAAGAGCTGACGCGTTACTTATCACGCGTAGCACTTTCATCGGTCGCACAAGGGACAAGGCAAATGGGGTATCAGGCGGCCAAATTACTGCATCGCTTGATGGACAACGAACCGCTCGCCTTACAAAGAGTTCTGGTGCCACCGGTACGCGTGGTCGAACGGCGCTCAACGGATTACCGTTCTTTGCACGACCCTGCCGTGATTCAGGCCATGCACTACATCCGTAATCACGCCTGCAAAGGGATAAAAGTGGAACAGGTGTTGGATGCGGTGGGGATCTCGCGTTCAAACCTGGAGAAGCGTTTCAAAGAGGAAGTTGGCGAGACGATTCATGCAATGATTCACTCCGAAAAACTGGAAAAAGCGCGCAGCTTGTTGGTCTCTACATCCTTGTCGATCAACGAAATATCGCAGATGTGTGGTTATCCCTCACTGCAGTATTTCTATTCAGTGTTTAAGAAAGAATATGACGCGACGCCGAAGGAACACCGCGAAAGGTATAGCGAAATATTAGTCTGATGAATGCTTTAGGGCAAAAAAAACGCCTTCAATATGAAGGCGTGAATTTATTACTTATTATTAACAATCTATTTTAATTATTTAGTTCGGTGCCATAAAACGCTGATTGGTTTGGTACATCGCAAATAGATAGTTGTTATAGCTACTACCCTTCGTGGAATACCCTTTCAGCTTATGAATCATATTGCTGGCTGTAACTTCTTGATCCGCTTTGCGCAATTGTGCGCGTGATTTACGGAAAGACTTATAGGCCGGATGCGTATTCAGATTTGTTACGTAAGAGTTAACGCCTTCTTTAACTGAATCGTAATGCAAATAGCCTTTTACTTTGCCTGGTTCGCTGTTGCAATGGCGCTTGCTGCACTTCATGCCAAACAAGTTGTTATTGCTACGCGCGAGTTTAGACGTACCCCAGCCACTCTCGGCTGCGGCCATCGTTGCTACCATATTGGTAGGAATGATGTCGACTTTTTCCATCAGTGTGTTCCACGGCACGCGCTTAGTATTACCGTTCCACGCAATTTTATAGCGCTTAGTAATATCTTTCAGACGCGTACGCTCTGATGGTGACCAACGCTGCTCATACTGTTTAGAAACCAACCAGTTACGGTCAGCAGTGATGGCGGCATTTTGGCTCTTAATATATGGCATGACCGTCCGGAGAAACGCTTTTTTTCTAGGTGTTCCGGAAGGGTATTTTCGCAAATCAGGGAGCGATGCAATTTCACTATTGCGAGAATACTCTTTCTTACTACTTGCCAATTTCTTACTTTGTGTATTCGTGCTTTTTGTCTGAACTAAAGGGGCTTTATGCGATTTTGGCTCATGTTTACTTGCTAATACCCCAGCTGAAAAACTGAAGGTCAGTAACATAAGTATCGCAGCCCCAAATCGTCGGATTGGGGTTGATATCATTAGATCTCCTGGTCGGATCGTTACGTTGCCAGTGCCTTAATTGTCGAAGGTTTCGAAAAAAGGAAAGGCAGATACTAACAAAAATAGACCTCTTGAGCACCAAAAGAAATAATCCGATTCTTAAATGATGTCACGTACGAACTTCTTATGACGGCAAAAAGTGTCATATTTTGCGATGGTTATCCCATATTTTATTGAATTGATACCGCCATCACTCACCCTATTATCTCCTCCCCAACTATCCATTTTTGGGATGAACTCTGCGACTAAAAATAGTGCCACACTGGATAAAAGATAATCGCGGGCTTAACCCTATGAAAAAATTACCTCTGTTGTTTCTTTTGTTTCCAGGCCTTGCGCAATCCGCATGGACAGCCCCTGGAATCCCTGCGTTCAAAGAGCAAACTGCAGGCGTCTTTGTCAGTGAGGCAAAGCTGTCAAAAGGCACACTCCCGCTGAGCCTGAAACTCAACCAGACCTGCTGGCAGCCTGCAGAATCCATTAAACTGAATCAGGCACTTTCGTTAAAACCTTGCGAGGGCGAGGCACCCGTCTGGCGGCTATTCCGGGACGGCGAATACCAGATTCAAATTGACACCCGCAGCGGTACTCCCACGCTTAGCCTGGGTATTAATAGCGAAGCGCAAACTGTGCCAGTTGATGTGACTCGCCAGTGCCCTAAATGGGACGGCCAACCGCTCACTGTTGATGTCAGCAAAACTTTTGCTGAGGGCAGCGAAGTGCGCGATTTCTACAGCGGTGCGACGGCAACGGTCAAACAAGGCCAGATTACCCTGATGCCTGCCGCAAACAGCAATGGCCTGTTGCTGCTGGAATCCGCGAGCACCAAACAGGCGGCACCGTTTAGCTGGCACAATGCCACCGTTTACTTTGTGCTGACCGACCGTTTTGAAAATGGTAATCCAAAAAACGACAACAGCTATGGCCGCCGCAAAGATGGAATGCAAGAAATCGGCACGTTCCACGGCGGTGACCTCGCGGGGTTAACTCAAAAGCTCGATTACCTGGAGAAACTGGGCGTGAACGCGTTGTGGATTAGCTCGCCGCTGGAACAAATCCACGGCTGGGTGGGCGGCGGTACCAATGGGGATTTCCCGCACTACGCCTACCACGGCTACTACACAATGGACTGGACCAAACTCGATGGCAATATGGGCACCGAGGATGAATTACGCACGTTAGTGGATGAAGCCCATAAGCGCGGGATGCGTATCCTGTTCGACATTGTGATGAACCACACCGGCTACGCAACGCTTGCCGATATGCAGGAGTATCAGTTTGGCGCACTCTACCTTCAGGGTGATGAGCTGACGAAAACCCTCGGTCAACACTGGACGAACTGGAAGCCAGGTCCGGGACAAAGCTGGCACTCATTTAATGATTACATCAATTTTGGCGATAAAGCAGCCTGGCAAAACTGGTGGGGTAAAAACTGGATCCGTACCGATATTGGCGATTACGACAGCCCAGGTTTTGATGACTTAACTATGTCGCTGGCGTTCCTGCCGGATTTGAAAACGGAATCCACGCATGCGGCGGGTTTGCCGATTTTTTACCGTCATAAACCTGATACTCACGCTAAAGAAATCGCTGGCGATACGGTGCGAGATTATCTG
>NZ_JAHWLU010000055.1:0-29675 GCF_022134725.1 Buttiauxella sp. S19-1 | reverse complement strand
CTCTTATACACAACTTACCCTGGCAATTTTGTCAGGGTAAGATCTGTTAGCCTCGCAGGTTTTCCGTTCACCCGTGCGTTCAGTTATCTCTGTAATTCCCGCAAACGGTTAACGTATCAAGGGGTTAACGCCAACCCCTTGATAATCCAGGCGCCCGGCAAATCAATCGCGACATAAACATGCTGTCACCTGGTGAACGGAACCTTCTCCGGCTCGGCAGGAACCAGTCCTCAAAGATGTGACTAAGAGACAGCCCACCGGGAGAGGGGATCACCCTACCCTGCCTGTGCTAAACTCCGTCGCAATTGGGCTTGCTAAATGAGTGTGCAATGAGACGAGAACTGGCGATAGAATTTTCCCGCGTAACTGAAGCCGCAGCGTTGGCTGGTTATAAATGGTTGGGGCGTGGCGACAAAAATACGGCTGACGGTGCTGCCGTTCACGCGATGCGTATTGTGCTTAATCAGGTCAATATTGACGGCCAGATTGTGATTGGCGAAGGGGAAATCGACGAAGCACCCATGTTGTACATTGGTGAAAAAGTCGGTACCGGCCAGGGCGACGCAGTAGATATCGCCGTTGACCCGATTGAAGGCACACGCATGACCGCCATGGGCCAGGCAAACGCGCTGGCAGTATTGGCCGTTGGCGACAAAGGCAGCTTCCTGAACGCTCCCGACATGTACATGGAAAAGCTGATTGTCGGCCCTGGCGCTAAAGGCATTATCGACCTGAATCTTCCGCTGGCAGAAAACCTCTATAACGTCGCTGTAGCGCTCAATAAACCGCTCAGTGAACTCACCGTCACCATTCTTGCTAAACCTCGCCACGATGAAGTCATTGCCGAAATGCAAAAGCTTGGGGTGCGCGTGTTTGCGATTCCTGATGGCGATGTTGCGGCATCTATTTTGACCTGCATGCCGGATAGCGAAGTCGATGTGATGTACGGTATTGGCGGCGCACCTGAAGGCGTGATTTCTGCGGCGGTTATCCGCGCGCTGGACGGTGATATGCATGGCCGCCTGTTGGCTCGTCACCACGTAAAAGGTGACAACGAAGAAAACCGTCGAATCGGTGAGCAAGAGATAGCCCGCTGCACAGCAATGGGCATTGAAGCAGGCCTGGTGTTGAAGCTCGATGACATGGCGCGCAACGACAACGTTATTTTCTCGGCAACTGGTATCACCAAAGGCGATTTGCTGGATGGGATCACCCGTAAAGGGAATATGGCGACCACTGAAACTCTGCTGATTCGTGGTAAATCACGCACCATTCGTCGCATCAAATCTATTCACTACCTTGACCGTAAAGACCAGGAAGTACAGACCCATATTCTGTAAGCCCATCGTTTGTCTGATTGAGCTTTCCAGCTTTAACCAGCTGGAAATCTCTCACTTTTCTGGTGAAGATAGGAAAAACACAACACAGGGGAATGAACATCATGGCGGAATGGGTCAAAGGTAAAGTTGTCCAGATTGAAAACTGGACTGACGCTCTTTTTAGTCTCACTGTTCATGCGCCTGTCGCCCCTTTCACCGCCGGGCAATTCACTAAACTTGGGATGGAAATTGACGGCGAACGCGTACAACGCGCTTATTCCTACGTCAATGCACCCAGCGATCCAAACCTCGAGTTTTATCTGGTCACCGTGCCTGAAGGCAAGCTCAGCCCACGTCTGCATGCTCTGCAGCCTGGGGATGAAATTATGCTGGTGAGCGAAGCGGCTGGATTCTTTGTGCTGGATGAAATCCCGGATTGCCAGACATTATGGATGCTGGCAACGGGAACAGCACTCGGCCCGTATCTTTCGATTTTGCAGGAAGGTAAAGGCCTTGAGCGCTTCGATAACATCGTTTTGCTTCATGCCGTGCGTTATGCGCAGGATTTGAGTTATTTGCCATTGATGCAAAAACTCCAGCAGCAATATGAAGGGAAATTACGCATTCAGACGGTCATTAGTCGGGAATCAATTCCTGGTTCGTTAACCGGCCGCGTGCCTGCACTTATCGAAAGCGGCGAACTGGAAGCGGCTGTTGGCCTGCCAATGAACATTGAGACCAGTCATGTGATGTTATGCGGAAACCCGCAGATGGTACGAGATACACAGCAGTTGCTGAAAGATACCCGGCAGATGACCAAACATTTACGCCGCCGACCGGGCCATATGACTGCAGAACACTATTGGTAACTTTATGGGTAATACTAGCGGTACTTCACTTCGCTGGTGTCTTTGCCAAAGCGGTTTTCACCCTGGGTGCCAACAAACGCGCCCAGGTCCATAATAACCATCACCAAAATCAGCGTTGGGATAAAACGGCCAAGCCCCCACTGCGCTAACGTTCCGAAAGTTTCCCAATTACCTGCAAGCAACAGCCACGCAGGAATAAACAGCAGCGCCCACCAGCCTTTTTTATTGCGGTCATGAAGACGTTTGACGATCACGGCGGCAGTCGGAATCAACGAACCCGAAAGAAAGAAGCCGGCAGTGGAGTAAGGCATAATTTCAGCACCCGCGAGGGTGAAGAGAATGATCAGCGCAATTAGCCAGACGCCAATCCAAATCCAGAAGTCACGACGTCCAATACGTCCGTTAAAAGAGAACAGCCATTGCTGTATGGTCATGGTAAGGTCCATTTTATTGTTTAGCGCCGTAGTGTACCCCAGCTATGATGGGTTTTGACAAGCCAACGGAATGCCGATTTAATCGGAAAGCAGAATTCACAGGAGAATTTGTCGATGAGACATCTGGTTGCAGGTCTGGCTTTGCTGATACTACCCGTTACGGTGGTGTGGGCTGATCCGCCTTCAGATTCCACCTCAACGCTACAAGTTGCTCCCTATTTATTGGCAGGCGCCCCAACGTTCGACATGAACATTACGCAGTTTCGGGAAAAATTCACGACTGCAAACCCGTCTTTGCCCATCAATGAGTTCCGTGCCATCGACTCCAATTCCGATGAAGTGAACCTGATGCGTGCCGCCAGCAAAATCAACGAAAACCTCTACACATCAACTGCGTTAGAACACGGCACTCTGAAAATAAAATCTATCCAGATAACGTGGTTGCCGATTCAAGGGCCTGAGCAAAAAGTGGCGCGAGCAAAAGCGACAGAGTACATGGCCGCGCTGATTCGTACCTTTACGCCCTCGCTTTCAAAGCCACAAAGCGTAGCAAAACTCACCAGGTTGCTCAGTAACGGAAAGAACAAACGTTACTACACACAAACCGATGGCGCGATCCGCTATGTTGTCGCAGACAACGGTGAAAAGGGGCTGACCTTCGCTGTTGAACCGATTAAGCTAACGCTATCTGAGACACTGAACACCAACTAAACATACCCGTTAGCATTCCAGTCGCAGGTAGGCGGCCAGGGAGCTTATGCCGATGAGCTTACTTCAGTAAGTGATTCGGGTAAGTGAGTGCAGCCAACACCCCTGTGACTTGAAGGATGACGGGTATATATGACAAAAAGCAAAGCCTTTCGCTTGCTGAGTCTCTATACTGTTTCACAGACCATGCTGCCCTGACTGGCAGCGATTCTTTTATTAGTTTGACCTTGTGGAGAATTAAGATGCGACATCCTTTGGTGATGGGTAACTGGAAACTGAACGGCAGCAAGCACATGGTACACGAGCTGATTGCTGGCTTACGCAAAGAGCTGGCTGGCGTTGCTGGATGTGGCGTTGCTATCGCTCCTCCAACTATGTATCTGGATCTGGCTAAACACGCTGCATCTGGTAGCCACATCATTCTTGGTGCTCAGAACGTAGACCTGAACCTGTCCGGTGCTTTCACTGGTGAAGTTTCTGCAGAAATGCTGAAAGATGTTGGCGCTAAGTACATCATCATCGGTCACTCCGAGCGTCGTACTTACCACGCAGAGTCTGATGAACTGATTGCTAAAAAATTCGCAATTCTGAAAGAAGTTGGTCTGATCCCAGTTCTTTGCATCGGTGAAACTGAAGCAGAAAACGAAGCTGGCAAAACTGAAGAAGTTTGCGCACGCCAGATTGATGCAGTGCTGAAAACTCAGGGCGCAGCAGCTTTCGAAGGTGTGGTTATCGCTTACGAACCAGTATGGGCAATCGGTACTGGCAAATCAGCCACTCCTGCTCAAGCTCAGGCTGTTCACAAATTCATTCGTGACCACATTGCTAAAGCTGATGCGAAAGTAGCAGAGCAAGTGATCATCCAGTACGGCGGTTCCGTAAACGATAAGAACGCAGCAGAGTTGTTTGCTCAGCCGGACATCGACGGCGCGCTGGTTGGCGGTGCATCTCTGAAAGCAGACGCGTTTGCCGTTATCGTTAAAGCTGCGGCTGAAGCGAAAAAAGCGTAAGTCTCTCGCTTAAACATATACAGGCCCTGCCAGCAATGGCAGGGCTTTTTTATTTCAGTAACCCACAGTCGTGATCTTGTAGTTGCTCAGAAGAAGCCAGATTCAAACGCAGTAAATTCCGCTCCGTCGCCAACGCTACCCATTCCCCATCGGCCAGTTTAGCCATCGCCAGACTATAACGCCCCATATGCTCCCGAGCCTGTGGAACCTGAGTCGCCAACATCATGAATGGGCTACGTTGTGAAAATTCAGCTGCGCCGACTTTTCTGGCGATGTATGAGTTTCCAGCCAGATCTACCGGGAACGCCTGCCATTCGTTATTTAACGTTTTCGCATACCGATCCAATTCCCCGCGCACATCAGCGCGTAAACAAGAAATGTGGATATGAAGCTGATTTTGCGAGCGACCTGTCGCAGAGTTAATAGTGAGTGAAATAATATCGTCAGGAATCTGAGATCCCCGGCGCAGACTCAAAATAGTGCGCTGTTGCCAGGCTAGCCAGAAGAAATTAGCAGTTTTTGGCTGCAACAATTCCGGGCTTTCCATGCCGCTTATTTTTGCTGTTGGCAACAGCAGATATTGCAGCGGGCCATTGATATCTTTTAGCAGCACGTATCCCGACGGCAAATCTACTTTGGCACATGGCTCAGGGTTCTGATTGTCACGCTGATTGGGAACACATTGCTGGCTGACAATACGCCACAGCGCATCAGGATGATGCAGGTATTGCCGGAGACTGAAGCCGATCACCACAGCAATGGCCAACAACAGGAGAAGGAGAACTAACTTGCGTCGACACCACTGCATTGAAACCTCAGAAACCATAAGAGGGTCGCTCAGCGTAACGCAAACTCTGAAATCCCAAAAGCAAAACGGCCCTTTTCAGGGCCGTGAATACGATTAACGCTGACTAATTTGGTCGAAGGTTCCACCGTTCGAGAAGTGTTCTTTCTGCGCTTTTGTCCAGCCGCCAAACTCTTCATCAATAGTGAACAATTTAATTTTCGGGAAGGCATTCTCATACTTCTTCGCGACCGCTGCGTCACGTGGACGATAGTGGTTTTTCGCCGCAATCTCCTGGCCTTCTGGCGAGTAGAGGTATTTCAGGTAAGCTTCTGAGACTTCCCGAGTCCCTTTCTTGTCGACGACTTTATCCACCACCGATACGGTAGGTTCGGCGAGAATAGATTCACTTGGCGTGACAACCTCAAACTTGTCTTTGCCCAATTCGTTGGTTGCCAGTAACGCTTCGTTTTCCCAGGCAATCAACACGTCGCCGATTCCACGCTCAACGAAAGTACTGGTTGAACCACGAGCGCCGGAATCCAACACTTCAACGTTCTTATACAACGCCTTCACGAAATCCTGAGCTTTGGCTTGATCGTTGTTGTTGTGATGTAGGGCATAACCCCAGGCCGCCAGATAGTTCCAGCGCGCTCCGCCAGAGCTTTTTGGATTCGGAGTAATAACAGAAACGCCTGGTTTAATCAGGTCATTCCAGTCATGAATTTGTTTCGGGTTGCCTTTACGCACCAGGAAAACGATGGTCGAAGTGTAAGGCGCAGAGTTTTCTGGCAGGCGTTTGATCCAGTTTTTGTCGATACGGCCACGCTCAGCAATCGCATCCACATCGTATGCCAACGCCAGTGTCACCACATCAGCTTCAATGCCGTTGATAACAGAGGTCGCTTGTTTGCCAGAACCACCATGCGACTGCCGAATAACTACGTTGTCGCCGGTTTGTTGCTTCCAGTGAGCGCTGAAGGCTTTGTTGTACTCGTCATAAAGTTCGCGAGTGGGATCATAAGAGACATTAAGTAACTGAATATCTTTCGCCAGCACACTGCCAGACGCCAACAGTAATGTAAGTCCAACTCCCCACTTATTCATTTTTCGCTCTCTTTAATCAGATTTGATAAAAGCAGCGTGCCAGAAAGTTATCCATTCATTAAAGAATAAAAAAAGATTTGCTATAACTATTGAGCATATAACAAACAACAAAAAGCCGGGTTTCCCCGGCTTCAATTTTCACAGAAAGTGAATTAGTACAGTTTCTTAGCGCAATCCAGCCAGTCACCTTTGAACGGACGCTTCATGTTTTCGATAGCGTCGATGATGTCATGGTGAACCAGCTTCTCATTCTGAATACCTACGCAACGACCGCCGTGACCTTGCAGCAGCAGTTCGATGGAGTAAGCGCCCATGCGGGAAGCCAGAATGCGATCGTAAGCAACCGGTGAACCACCACGCTGAATGTGGCCCAGAACCGTTGCGCGGGTTTCGCGTTTGGTTTCCGTCTCGATATATCGGGCCAGTTCGTCGATGTCACAGATGTGCTCAGTGATAGCCACGATAGCGTGCTTTTTACCTTTAGCGATACCCGCTTTGATTTCTTCAACCAGGTCTTCGCGATTAAACTCAACTTCTGGCAAGACAACAAACTCACAGCCACCAGCGATGGACGCAGCTAAGGTCAGATCGCCACAGTAACGGCCCATCACTTCCACGATAGAAATACGCTGGTGGGAGGAAGAGGTGTCACGCAGGCGGTCGATTGCTTCCACGACTGTTTCCAGAGCGGTGAAGAAACCGATAGTGTAATCGGTGCCTTTGATATCGTTATCAATGGTACCTGGCAGGCCGATGCATGGGAAACCCATTTCGGTCAGGCGCTTAGCACCCATATAGGAACCATCACCGCCGATAACAACCAGTGCATCAATACCGCGATTTTTCAAATTCTCGATAGCCACTTCACGGACTTTCTCGTCCCGGAATTCCGGGAAACGAGCTGAGCCCAGGAAAGTACCGCCACGGTTGATCATATCGGACACGCTGTATCGGTCCAGGTTAACCATGCGGTCTTCATACAATCCCAGATAGCCATCATAAATGCCCGCGACTTCCAGACCTTCCGACAATGCCGCCCGCACCACACCACGAATCGCAGCGTTCATGCCCGGAGCATCACCGCCACTCGTCAACACACCAATTTTTTTGATCATGACTACCTCTGAACTTTTGAATGCAAATTAATCCTGTTGCCGGAAACGGCCTTCGGCATGCCGAGGCATCGACTCTGCTACAAATAGTATAACAACCGCTTCTTGCTGAATTGATTCAGGTCAGGCCATATATCGGTATTCTATCCAAAAAATATCGACTCTGTCTGACTTTACAACGAAATATTAAAGCTCAAAATGCCCTTGCTGCTGCGTCGGGACAACCGAGCAGGGGTCCTGGTGAATAATCACATCTGACCCAGGGAAACGACGCAAAATCGCCTGTTCAACCTGGTCGGCAATCACATGCGCCTGAACCAGTGGCAGGTTGTCTTCCATTTCGATATGGACTTGAATAAAGCGGGTCGGCCCTGACTGCCGCGTTCGTAGATCATGCGCCCCTTTAACGCCGGGCCATGAATTGATGATATCAATAATTACCTGTCGCTCATCATCTGGTAAAGCACGATCTAAAAGAGATTGCACAGCTTCATAACCCATGCGCAGTGCGCTATACAAAATATAGACGCCAATCCCTAACGCAAATATTGAATCTGCGCGATGCCAGCCATACCAGGACAACGCAAGAGCAACAAGAATTGCTCCATTCATCATAACATCAGACTGATAATGAAGCATATCTGCTCGAACTGCCTGACTTTGCGTTTTCCGCACCACCCAGCGCTGAAAAGTCACCAGAATTAACGTGCTGAACAACGCAATGACCGTAACCACCACACCCACTAAAGGCTGCTTCATTGGTGACGGTTCAGCTAAATGCTGAATGCCAGTCAAAAACAGGAACAGTGCAGAACCGGAAATAAACATACTTTGTGCCAGTGCTGCCAGCGATTCCGCTTTGCCATGACCAAAGGTGTGTTCTTCATCTGCGGGTTGTAGCGAATAACGTACGACAAGAAGGTTAGTTAGCGACGCGGCAATGTCCACTAGCGAATCGACCAATGCAGCCAGAATACTGACCGAGCCGGTGTACCACCAGGCGAAAATCTTAATCAAAAGTAACAGTGAGGCCATTACCGTCGCAGCAATTGCTGCGCGGCTAACCAGCTTCCCATATTGTTGATTCATAGGGGCTCCAGCAAATGATTGCTGGCTAGTATAGCGGATTCATCTGAACCATCAGGCAAAAAAAACCCGCCGGTTAAGGCGGGGAAGACAGGGATGGTGTCTATGGCAAGGAAAACAGGGTTTGTTACTGGTTACTACGCTTACTGCTACTACTCAGTGCTTGCAACGAAGACTTCTGTTGCAGATCCGCCAGTTCACGAAATTGATCCATGCGCTGTTGGTGTTTGTCGTTTAAAACGGCCTGCTGTTCAGGGCTTAACAAGCGGTACATTTGGTTGCGTACTTTCGCCATTTCAACCTGGCGAGCCACTTGTTCTTGTGCCATTTTTTCAGCCTGGGCACGCACTGCCGTTTCATCAAAATTTTCAGCGATGACCAGATTATGCATGGTCTCCATTTCGCTTACATTCACGGGTGGGCTATCATGCCGTGCCCGGTGCATTAGATCGCGCATTTGTTGGCGCTGTTGTTCGGTCAGGTTTATCCCTTCGAACATATGGCTCTGAAGGTTATTTCGCTTAACTAAGCCTTCACCGCCTTGGTACCAGTTATCGCTTGCCTGACTGGACAGGGTAATCAGAGTCAATGTAGAGGCCATGACGGCAGCGGTAACATTGCGCATCACTTGCTCCTGAAATCATCTGTGCTGCGATTCAACGAGATTCAGTCTACGATTCCCGCTGCAAACTAGCGTCAGGGGGTGTAAAACAACGTAAAGTCATAGATTAGCGCGCCTTGATGACGTAATTTCTGCCTCGGAGGTAATTTAACAATGAATAAAATTCTGCTAGTTGATGATGACCGAGAGCTTACTTCCCTGTTGAAGGAACTGCTCGACATGGAAGGTTTTAACGTAATTGTCGCCCATGATGGCGAACAAGCGTTGGAGCTTCTTGATGACACCATTGACCTTTTATTGCTCGACGTAATGATGCCAAAGAAAAATGGCATTGATACTTTGAAAGAGTTGCGCCAGTCACACCAGACTCCAGTCATTATGCTAACAGCACGAGGAAGTGAGCTAGATCGTGTTCTCGGCCTTGAACTGGGTGCAGATGACTATCTACCTAAACCATTCAACGATCGTGAACTGGTGGCCCGTATACGCGCTATTTTGCGTCGTTCACATTGGAGTGAGCAGCAGCAAAACAGCGACAGCGGTTCTCCGACGGTCGAAGTGGACGGTTTGAGCCTGAATCCTGGTCGCCAGGAAGCAAGCTTTGATGGGCAAGCGCTTGATTTGACCGGCACTGAATTCACCCTGCTCTATTTGTTGGCTCAGCATTTGGGACAGGTGGTTTCACGCGAACACTTAAGCCAGGAAGTTCTGGGCAAACGCCTGACACCTTTCGACCGTGCAATCGACATGCATATTTCCAATTTGCGTCGTAAGTTGCCGGACCGTAAAGATGGTCATCCGTGGTTTAAAACATTACGTGGCCGCGGCTACCTGATGGTGTCTGCTTCATGATAAGTAGCCTTACCGCGCGTATTTTTGCCATCTTCTGGTTGACGCTGGCGTTAGTGCTGATGCTAGTGCTGATGCTGCCTAAACTGGATTCGCGTCAAATGACCGAATTGATGGAGAATGAGCAACGTCAAGGCATCATGATTGAACAGCATGTCGAAGCGGAACTTGAAAACGATCCACCAAACGACCTGATGTGGTGGCGTCGTTTGTTCCGGGCCATTGATAAATGGGCACCACCGGGACAGCGTTTGTTGCTCGTGACCAGCGAAGGGCGAGTTATTGGCGCCCAGCGCAATGAAATGCAGATTATTCGTAACTTTATCGGCCAGTCTGATAACTCCGATCATCCGCAAAAGAAAAAGTATGGCCGCGTTGAATTAGTGGGGCCGTTTTCGGTACGCGATGGTGAAGATAATTACCAACTTTACCTGATCCGCCCTGCAAGTAATTCCCAATCTGATTTTATTAACCTGCTGTTTGATAGACCTTTACTGTTACTCATTGTCACGATGCTGGTCAGTTCACCGCTGCTGTTATGGCTGGCGTGGAGCCTGGCAAAACCGGCGCGTAAGTTGAAAAATGCTGCTGATGAAGTGGCTCAGGGGAATTTGCGTCAGCACCCTGAACTCGAATCCGGGCCGCAAGAATTCCTCGCAGCCGGTGCCAGTTTTAACCAGATGATTACCGCGCTGGAAAGGATGATGACAACCCAGCAAAGGCTGTTGTCTGACATTTCGCATGAACTGCGTACTCCGCTCACTCGTTTGCAATTAGGCACAGCGTTGCTGCGCCGTAAAACAGGTGAAAGCAAGGAACTGGAGCGCATTGAAACGGAAGCTCAGCGTCTGGACGGTATGATCAACGACCTGTTGGTGATGTCGCGCAACCAGCAAAAAAATGCGCTGGCGAGCGAAACCATGAAAGCCAATCAAATTTGGTCAGAAGTGCTGGATAACGCCGCCTTCGAAGCTGAACAAATGGGCAAATCGCTGGAGGTGACTTATCCACCAGGTCCATGGTTGATGTACGGTAATCCCAACTCACTGGAAAGTGCGCTGGAAAATATTGTCCGTAACGCATTACGCTATTCGCACACAAAAATTGCCGTCAATTTCTCCGTTGATAATCAAGGTGTTACTATCACCGTCGATGATGATGGCCCAGGCGTCAGCCCGGATGATCGTGAGCAAATATTCCGTCCTTTCTATCGTACAGACGAAGCGCGCGATCGTGAATCTGGCGGGACTGGGTTGGGGTTAGCGATTGTTGAAACTGCTGTTCAGCAACATCGTGGTTGGGTGAAAGCCGATGACAGCCCGTTGGGCGGATTGCGGCTAGTGCTTTGGCTGCCGCTTTATCATCGTTAATTTTTCGCCATAAAGAACAGGTCCTTCGGGGCCTGTTTTCCTTCCTGCCATAAATTGATATTCTGCGCGCCAGGTCTTATGGGGGCAGTATGCTAAATATCGTTTTGTTTGAACCAGAAATCCCACCCAATACCGGGAATATTATCCGTTTATGCGCCAATACCGGCTTCCGGTTGCACATCATCGAGCCAACAGGTTTTGGCTGGGATGATAAGCGCCTGCGCCGTGCAGGTCTGGATTATCATGAGTTCGCAGCCGTGAATCGCCATCATAACTACGATGCATTTTTGGCGGCTGAAAACCCGCAGCGAATCTTTGCGCTGACCACAAAGGGAACGCCTGCGCACAGCGCAGTGAGCTATCAGGATGGGGATTATTTGGTGTTTGGCCCGGAAACGCGCGGCCTGCCAGCAACGATTCTTGATGCTTTGCCTGCTGAGCAAAAAATCCGTATTCCAATGATGCCGGACAGCCGCAGCATGAATTTGTCGAACGCAGTATCGGTGGTGGTATATGAAGCGTGGCGCCAGCTTGGGTACCCCGGCGCCGTTCTGAGAAGCTAGATTCCGTCGCCGTACTCGAAGCCGTTGTTAGCACCGTTAAAGTGCTGATCCATATCGATGGCAGGCATATCGCTTTCAGGCTTGCCGACAATTCGCGCCGGAACGCCAGCTGCCGTGGTATGAGGCGGAACGGGTTGTAACACCACTGAACCTGCACCAATTTTCGCACCGCGCCCAATTTCAATGTTGCCGAGGATTTTCGCCCCGGCACCAATCATCACGCCTTCACGAATTTTCGGGTGGCGATCGCCGCTGGTTTTGCCAGTACCACCAAGCGTTACAGACTGCAAAATCGACACGTCGTTTTCAACGATAGCCGTTTCACCGATCACAATACCAGTCGCGTGATCGAGCATGATCCCACAACCAATTTGGGCTGCCGGGTGAATATCCACCTGGAATGATACTGAAACTTGGTTTTGCAGGAAAATAGCTAACGCCCGCCGCCCTTCTTTCCACAGCCAGTGGCCGATACGATAGGACTGCAGCGCATGAAAACCTTTCAGATATAACAGCGGGGTCGAATACTTATCGACTGCCGGGTCACGGGTGCGCACAGCCTGAATGTCACAAGCCGCTGAGGCAATCATTTGTGGTTCCGCCGCGTAAGCTTCTTCGACAACTTCACGAATGGCGATAGCAGGCATAATCGGCGAGGCTAGCTTGTTGGCGAGCATATAGCTCAGCGCGCTGCCGAGGTTTTCATGCTTGAGGAGAGTTGCGTGGTAAAAACTGGCCAACATCGGTTCACAATCGGCAAGCGCTCGTGCTTCGGCTTTAATGTTGTTCCACACCAGATCCAGTTCTTCAGACGACATTGCACTCTCCAGATAGAAAAACAGCGCCCGGCACAAAGTACCGGAACGCTTCAGTTATCGCGGTTATGTTGTTCCATCAATTGCAACTGAACTAGTTGCCGCTCCGTTCATCCTTGCGTGTACGACCAAGCAACGTTAATGCTGCCTCGCGAGCGTTTTTTCCGCAATACAATACCTGATAAATTTCCTCGGTTATTGGCATTTCGACGCCAAAACGCGCCGCCAATTCCCGCACTTCTTTGGTATTGCGATAACCTTCAACCACCTGGCCGATTTTCTGCTGCGCAGAGTCAACATCGGCACCCTGCCCCAGCGCCATGCCGAAGCGACGGTTACGTGATTGGTTATCGGTACACGTCAGTACCAGGTCGCCTAAGCCAGCCATTCCCATGAAGGTTTCAGGGTCAGCGCCTAAAGCGGTACCAAGACGCGTCATTTCCGCAAGACCACGAGTAATCAACGCGGTACGAGCATTCGCACCGAAGCCAATACCGTCAGACATTCCCGCGCCAATCGCAATCACGTTTTTCACCGCGCCACCCAACTGCACGCCGATGAAATCAGGGTTGCTGTAGACACGGAAGCTCTTGCCGCAGTGCAGCAATTGCTGGAGATCCTGAGCAAAGGTTTCGTCGGTTGCCGCCAGTGCAATTGCCGTCGGCAAACCCGCAGCCAGCTCTTTGGCAAACGTCGGGCCGGAAATCACCGCTAATGGGATTTCGTCACCGAGAGCTTCACGCGCAACGTCTTGCAACAGGCGTCCGGTTTCCGCTTCCAGCCCTTTAGTCGCCCAAACGATACGCGCGTCTTTGCGCATAAGCGGTTTGATTTGGCGCAGAACTTCGCCAAAGACGTGGCTCGGCACTACGACCAGAATATTACGGCTGGCAGATAATGCTTTCGCTAAATCGCTTTCAAGGTGAAGTGTGTCAGGGAAAGGAACGTCCGGAAGAAACGCCGCATTACAGCGATCGGCCTGCAATACAGCAAGGTGTTTAGGGTCATGGCCCCACAGTACAACGTGGTGGCCATTACGCGCCAGAGTGATGGCAAGAGCGGTGCCGTACGAACCGGCACCGATCACAGTCATTGAAGCATTAAGGCTGTTCATCAGGCATCCTGATGGTTTTCAGCACCTTCGCCTTCGCCAGATTGCTGCTGCAGATAGCTCATGAACAGCGCATCGAAATTAACCGGTGCAAGGTTCAACTGCGGGAAGGTACCACGAGAAACCAGGCTAGTGATTGCTTCACGTGCATAAGGGAACAGAATGTTCGGGCAGTATGCACCCAGGCAATGTGCCATCTGCGGACCTTCGATCCCACCGATGGAGAAGATACCAGCCTGCTGAACTTCACACAGGAATGCAGTATCTTCGCCCAGTGTTGCGGTCACGGTTACACGCAACACAACTTCATAAACGTCGTCTGCCAGTTGGCTGGAAGCGGTATCAAGATCCAGCTTCACTTCTGGCTGCCAGTCTTTCTGGAAAACGTGTGGTGCATTTGGTGCTTCGAAAGAGATGTCCTTGGTGTAGACACGCTGAATCTGGAAAGCCATTTCTGTGTTGTTTTGTTCTGACATTGTTAAACCCTTAAAAAATTAATACGTCCTTAAACGACAGTAAGCGACAAAGGAGCTGCTCTAGCGCAGCAGGGGATCGAGTCCACCACGAGCATCAAGTGCATACAAGTCATCGCAACCACCAATGTGCTGTGCATCAATAAAAATCTGCGGCACTGTGGTTCGCCCACTGCGTTTAATCATCTCTTCGCGCTTAACAGCGTCGCCATCAATCGCTAACTCCTGAAACTCGACCCCTTTGCTTTGCAAGAGGTCTTTTGCACGATGGCAAAACGGACAGGTTGCTTTAGTGTAGATTTCAATATTCGCCATGGTTTTACCCCAGTGTGCGTATCAATTTATTTACCGCGAACTAATGGCAGGTTTTCCCCGCTCCAGCCAGCAATCCCTTCTTTCAGTAAGGTCACTTTTTCGAAACCGGCTTTTGTCAGCAGTGCGGCTGAATCTTGAGAGGAAACGCCATTGCCACAAACCACGATTACAGGCTGTGATTTATGTTTTTCCAGCTCACCGAAGTTACCACTTTTAATATCAGCTGGCAGTACATTCAGTGAGTTAGCAATATGGCCCTTGCGGTAATCATCACGAGAACGCACATCAACAACAACGGCATCTTCTTTGTTGATGAGGCGTGTCGCTTCACCACGGGTGATCACCTTAACCTTAGAGGTCAAACCTTTAAAAGTCATGAAAAGTACGGCGGCAAACAAGCCAACCCACGCCAAACTAAGTATGGGATGACGACCAATGAATTGCATAATTTCTTGCATGGGGGGGTGTAGCTCCCGACTAAGTAATATGAAAAAACCAAGTGAGGAGTATACATTTGCGTTGTGCCAAATACAGCCAGTCTGCGTTAGGTTATGTTGATTCTGCGGACTGTTACGAAAAAAATTACCTTAACGACGTAAAACCGATCACAATCCAACCCGTTTCTTTGATCTTCTGCGGCTATTTACCCCGTGGCCTGTAGTAAAATTACGCAAATTTTGTCTTTGACTTAGAGGTTATCGCAATGTCAGTTACTAAAAAACCTATGGTTCTGGTGATTCTGGATGGCTATGGTCACCGCGAAGAGCAGCAGGATAACGCTATTCTGAATGCTAAAACCCCGGTTATGGATAACCTGTGGGCACAGCGTCCACATACTTTAATCAACGCATCAGGTATGGAAGTCGGTCTGCCAGATGGCCAAATGGGTAACTCCGAAGTCGGTCACGTAAACCTTGGTGCTGGCCGCATCGTTTACCAGGATCTGACTCGTCTGGACGTTGAAATTAAAGAACGTACTTTCTTCGCTAACCCAACGCTGACTGCAGCTGTAGACAAAGCTGTTGCTGCTGGCAAAGCAGTGCACATCATGGGCCTGGCTTCAGCCGGTGGCGTTCACAGCCACGAAGAACACATTCTGGCGATGATTGAACTGGCCGCTGAACGAGGTGCTGAAGCCATTTACCTGCACGCGTTCCTTGATGGCCGCGATACACCGCCACGCAGCGCAGAATCTTCTCTGAAGAAATTTGCCGATAAGTTTGCTGCACTGGGTAAAGGACGCGTTGCTTCGCTGATTGGCCGTTACTACGCAATGGACCGCGATAACCGCTGGGATCGCGTTGAACTGGCTTACGATCTGCTGACTCAGGCTAAAGGCGAATACCAGGCAGAAACCGCTGTTGCGGGTCTGGAAGCTGCATATGCTCGTGATGAAAACGATGAATTCGTTAAACCAACTGTGATTCGTGCAGAAGGCGAAGCTGACGCTGCCATGAACGACGGCGACGCGCTGATCTTCATGAACTTCCGTGCAGACCGCGCGCGTCAAATCACCCGTACTTTTGTTAACGCTGACTTCGACGGTTTTGCCCGTAAGAAAGTGGTTAACTTCGGTGATTTCGTGATGCTGACTGAATACGCAGCAGACATTAAAGCCGCTTGCGCTTACCCACCAGCGTCACTGACCAATACCTTTGGTGAGTGGATGGCGAAGCACGACAAAACTCAGTTACGTATCTCCGAAACTGAAAAATATGCTCACGTTACCTTCTTCTATAACGGCGGCGTTGAAGAACCGTTTGCTGGCGAAGACCGTATTCTGATCAACTCCCCGAAAGTTGCTACTTACGATCTGCAACCAGAAATGAGTTCAGTAGAATTGACTGAAAAACTGCTGGCAGCTATCAACAGCGGCAAATACGACACCATCATTTGTAACTATCCAAATGGTGACATGGTCGGGCATACCGGCGTTTTCGAAGCGGCTGTTGCTGCAATCGAAGCACTGGATAACTGTATTGCTCAGGTGGTTTCTGCAGTAGAAAACGTGGGTGGGCAGTTGCTGATCACCGCTGACCACGGTAATGCAGAACAGATGGCTGACCCGGCAACTGGTCAGGCGCATACCGCGCATACCAGCCTGCCAGTTCCATTGATTTATGTAGGTTCCCGTAGTGTGAAAGCGGTTGAAGGCGGCAAGCTTTCTGATATCGCACCAACTATGTTGAACCTCATGGGCATGGAAATCCCGCAAGAGATGACTGGCAAGCCGCTGTTCATCGTGGAATAATCCCTCCCCATGAGGGGAAAGGCGATTTTTTCAATAACATGGGCCGTGAAACCGAAAGCGTTTTCAGTCAGGCCTATGATCTACGCCAGCGTTCTAAGCGCTGGCGTATTGTTATGCCCGTTTCCCAGCCATGCAGACGATCGCGCCGATTTGAAATCTATCCAGCAGGATATTGCAACGAAAGAACGCGCGGTACGCCAGCAACAGCAGCAACGTTCCGCCTTGCTTGCTCAACTCCAGGCACAAGAAAAAGCGATTGCCGAAGCCAGCCGCAAACTGCGCGAAACGCAAAACACGCTTGCCGATCTGAATCGCCAAATTGCCACCATGAATGCTTCCCTCGCGAAACTGCAAAAACAGCAGGCATCGCAGGAACGTAATCTGGCCGCTCAACTCGACGCCGCATTCCGCCAGGGGCAACATACTGGCATCCAGCTGATTTTAAGCGGTGAAGAAAGCCAGCGCGGGCAACGCTTGCAGGCATACTTCGGCTACCTGAACGCCGCGCGTCAGGAAACTATTGAACAGCTTAAGCAGACTAAAGCGGAAGTTGATGAGCAAAAAGCCAGTCTGGAGTCTAAGCAAACCGAACAACAGACGCTGCTTTACGAACAGCAAGCTCAACAAAGCAAGCTTGAAGGTGCGCGTAACGAACGTAAAAAAACGCTCTCCACTCTCGAATCCTCTTTGCAACAAGATCAGCAAAAGCTGAGCGAAATGCGCCAGAACCAGGCGCGCCTTCAGGGGCAAATTGCCCGTGCAGAAGCCGCTGCCAAAGCGAGAGCGGAAAAAGAAGCCCGTGAAGCTGAGCAAGTTAAAACTCGCCAAAAGGAAGCAACCAGCAAAGGCAGTACCTATAAACCAACAGAAAGCGAACGTTCTTTGATCTCGCGCACTGGTGGCCTGGGTGCACCGCGTGGACAAGCCTTCTGGCCGGTTCGCGGTTCAATCCTGCATCGCTATGGCGAACAGCTTCAAGGTGAGCTACGTTGGAAAGGGATTGTTATCTCCGCAGGTGAAGGCACTGAAGTTAAAGCTATTGCTGATGGGCGTGTAATCCTTGCCGATTGGCTACAGGGATACGGCCTCGTGGTTGTCGTTGAACACGGTAAAGGCGATATGAGTTTGTATGGTTATAACCAGAGCGCACTGGTTAATGTTGGAACACAAGTTCGCGCCGGCCAGGCTATTGCACTGGTAGGCAACAGTGGCGGTCAGGGCCGCCCGTCACTTTATTTCGAAATTCGTCGCCAGGGCCAGGCCGTCAATCCACAACCGTGGTTGGGAAGATAAGTTTTGCTTCAATTCCGTCGTGTGTTTTTCTCTCTCGTCAGCACACTCATGCTGACAACCCCCGTTTACGCTGGAAAGCTGGCAATTGTAATAGATGACTTCGGTTATCGCCCCGCGCAAGAAAACAAAGTTATCGCCCTGCCTGCCAACATTTCCGTCGCAGTTTTACCCAATGCTCCTCACGCCCGTGAAATGGCCACTAAAGCGCATAATGCCGGGCATGAAGTCCTGATTCATT
The DNA here is from genome assembly GCF_022134725.1 of Buttiauxella sp. S19-1. Taxonomy (NCBI): domain Bacteria; kingdom Pseudomonadati; phylum Pseudomonadota; class Gammaproteobacteria; order Enterobacterales; family Enterobacteriaceae; genus Buttiauxella; species Buttiauxella sp. S19-1. The sequence goes on along the minus strand of NZ_JAHWLU010000055.1, from coordinate 11,346 downwards.
TGCCGATGGCCCCCCTGAGTAAACAGCCGCTGGAAAAAGACACGCTGCGCCCGGATATGGGCAGCGGCGAAATCGAGCGTATTATCCGCGAAGCTGTCAATGATGTTCCCTATGCCGTGGGGTTGAATAACCATATGGGTAGCGCGATGACATCCAGCCTGTTCGGCATGCAGAAAGTGATGCAGGCATTAGGGCAATACAATCTCTATTTTCTTGACAGTATGACGATAGGAAATAGCCAGTCGATGCGGGCGGCGGCCGGTACTAACGTCAAAGTGATCAAACGTAAAGTGTTCCTGGATGACACTCAAAACGAAGCCGATATTCGTTTTCAGTTTAATCGTGCGGTGGAGTTGGCCCGTCGAAATGGCTCAGCGATTGCCATTGGTCATCCTCATCCGTCGACCGTGCGTGTTCTGCAACAGATGGTCTATAGCTTACCGGCAGATATCACGCTGGTGCGCCCGAGTAGCTTGCTCAATGAGCCTCAGGTGGATACCTCAAGACCAAATAACACGCGTCCTGTAGCGCCAGGCAAACCAGCTGAACAACCGCGTAATCCGTTCAAAGGTGTGAATTTATGTAAGCCTAAACAACCTTTGCAACCCGTCTATGCAACGACATTCTTTAGCGTGATCGGCGAAAGCATCAGCCAAAGCCAGTTGTTGAAGTACATGCAACACCAGTGGCAAGGCTGGGATAAATCGTTAAAGGCTACTCAATCCTGATTTTGTGGGCGTGCAGAGGAAGGATTTTCTCTGCACGTATTGCTGTTTAATTTTCCGTCCCAATACCAGGCCTTGAAGTATTTTAGAAAACTATAGAAAGTGGCATACAAACCTGTAACAAGCCCCACTCGCCCTTTCCTCCACGCCCCACTGAACAAATACCATTTAAAAAATGCACCGATGGCACTTATTATGCCCCTCAGCAATGAGGGCTTGATTTTTTTATTTATGACCAGGCGAGTCGTATAAGTGTTTAATTTATTGAAAACCTCATGAATAGTATAAAAGGTATCATGGCGAACAAAACCAGGAATAACAGATGAGTTAATAAACCCCTCAGCTTGATCATCTACCGGACGATCGTTAAATCGCGTCTGCCGACGGTTATACAAACGCACCGGGAAGTCCGGTGAGGATATGGGATAAATGGTTCGCACCTGTTCTCCGAGTACAAACCAGTAGCGCGAAAAACGCCATGCCTGCCCTTGTTCAGGTTCTTCACCCTGCTTGAGCTTAAGGATAAAAGCGGTTGTCTGCTCATCAAGAATTTCATCACTATCCATACATAACACCCAGTCATGGCTCGCAAGCCCGGTAGCATGGTTCATTTGTTCACCGTGCGTGTTAAATGGGTGATATATAGGTTCAATACCATAACCACGAGAAATATTAATAGTTTCATCACTACTCCCCGAATCCACAATAATGATTTCATCTGCAATTGATATTAATGGCTGCAATACTTCGTGAAGCAGACGTGCAGAGTTATAAGTCAGTAAACAAACTGATATTTTAAACATAGCCATTATGCCATAACAAAAAATCAATTATATCATGGTGAATAATTGTAGCTGCGAATTCGAAATCCGGATTCGAATTTTTATATTATTAATTCCTCCCGTAAAAGAGTCATCAAAAGCGTTAGTTATCACTCAATACTGCCTTTATAATGCCGCGTTGAATAATGCTACAGGAGCTGGTCGACGATGACGCAACAGCGGCATAAGATTCTCTTACTGGATAACGGTAAAGAGTGGGGAGGCGGTACCAATAGTATGTTGGAACTGCTCAAACGTATTGACCGCCAACGGTTTGATATCACGTGCTGCTTTTACTACAACTATGCGCGTGGTGAAGGTGAAACCATTGAGAGCGTGCTGAGCAGCATTCAGATTCCTGTCATTTTCATTCCTCAACGCAAACAACCTGGCTGGGCAAAAATCAGCAAAGAAGTCGCGCGAGCATTTTTGTTTTTCAGCAAGTCTGGGCGTAAAAAGATCACGGCATATATTGATAAACAATGGCGAATCAAACCGAATGCCACGGCTTTGCGCCAGCGATTGCAAAAAGATGGCTACGAAATTCTGTACATGAATAACCAGCCTGGTTCCAATTTGGAAGGTTATTTGGCAGCGGAGCCTCTTGATGTTGCAGTCGTTCAACACTGTCGCATTGAGCCGGTGATGAGTCAGTCGATAACCAGAGTGGTAAACCGTGTCAGCGATGCCGTGATTGCTGTTTCTCATGGCGTGGAGAGTGTGCTGCTCAATCATGGCGTGAAGAAATCACTCTGTGTTACGGTCCCAAACGCCATTGATATTCACCAGCCACTCCCATCAGGTATAGCAATACGTCGGTCACTAGGCATTGAAGATGGCACATTTTTATTTGGTAGTATTGGGTCGTTGATTCCAAGAAAATCCTGCCACCATACGCTTGAAGCATTGCATCGTTTTCAACTGCAACATCCCGAAGCAAAATGGAAATTTGTCCTGGTGGGTGAAGGGAGCGATCGCGAAAAGTTAAAGCGCCAGGCCGCTGACTACGGATTTGCCGATCGCATCATCTTTACTGGCTTTCGTAATAACCCGCTGGATTATTTGGCCGCATTTGATGCCTTTATTCTTGCATCAAAAAGCGAAGGGTTACCGCGCGTTATTCTCGAATCCATGTTGCTTAAAACGGTAGTTATCGGTTCAAATGTGACGGGGACTGCGGAGTTAATCGACTCAGGCCGCACTGGCCTGCTCTACCCTTATGGCGATACCATTAAGCTCGCTTCACAACTTCAGCAAGTGTGGCAAGATAGCGCGTTACGTGATGCCTTAACTCAGCAGGCCTGGCGGCGCGTGATTAATAATTATGCGATCGAGCACTATGTTGCCGGTGTCGAAGCCGTACTTGGCGCAGTAAAACCAACCCGGAATGAAAATGTTTAAATTTCTGAATCCAAAATATCGCCATATTACGGCGCGACATAATATTCCTTTGGCTCAGGCGGTTAGCGGGGCTAAAACCGTCCCAGTAACCTCCGTTGTGATCCCATGCGTTGGCAAAGATTATATTGAAGAAGGTACGCTTTCTGCGGTTTTTGCTGACCGTTTCGCGCCGCAACTTGAAGAAATTGTCATCGTCTCCGATCAACCAGCCAGTGCCTTTACCGATTTGCCAGGTAAAGCCCGGGTTGTTACGTTGAACGTTCCAGAAAGAGATGACAGCTATCGCTTCAAACAAATTTATCGTAGCCGCCTGATAAAGATTCAGGCTCCGCTATATGCCAGCACAGAAGGCTCGTTGATCATTGATTCCGATCTTAATCTTTTGCAGATGCCGAAGCTTGAAGTCGAAGAAAACACGCTGTATTCCAGTTTTCGCCAGGGGAAAATGATCGCTAAACTGGCAAATGCTCCAGCAGGAAAAGCACCAGCCTATTATCAAGGAACGATTCGCCCCACTCTCCAGGATCACGTAAATAGCGCCTTTCTTGCTGCAACACACAGCACCTGGCACCGGTTATGCCCACTTTGGTTGGCTCTGTTCCAGGATACCTGGGAACTGATGGATGATTCGCAACCCCCAACAGATCAGTTGCCTTTAGCTGCACTTCTCGACTTGCTGGATTTCAAAACCGTAAATTTAGGTGACTGGGTGAACTGGCCTGTCTCAAAACGCATCGGTGGTACCCCGGCGGTGATCCCAAAAGAAGTCATCGGTGCACATGGCGGCTTCCCACTTTCAGAATGGCAAAAGTATCTTGTCTCACCAGAGAGTGAATTGCTGTTTAAAGGGCAAGATTACACGCGAAAAGTGCGTTACCTGACGGATGCTGAAAAGCAGACCGCAAGCGAATAAAGATGTGAAAAAGGCCGGTTTCCCGGCCTTTTCTAACTTATCGTCGCGCGATTAATCCCAGCTAAGAATGACTTTGCCAGACTGCCCGGAACGCATGGCATCAAACCCTTTCTGGAAATCATCGATTCCAAAACGGTGAGTGATGATCGGTGACAAATCCAGGCCAGACTGGATCAGTGCCGCCATTTTGTACCAGGTTTCGAACATCTCACGCCCGTAAATACCTTTGATGAACAAACCTTTGAAGATGACTTTCGTCCAGTCGATAGACATATCTGATGGCGGAATACCCAGCATCGCAATACGGCCACCGTGGTTCATAGTATCGAGCATGGTACGGAACGCCGGTGGAGCACCGGACATCTCAAGACCAACATCAAAACCTTCGGTCATGCCCAACTCTTTCATTACGTCGGTCAGATTTTCTTTGCTGACGTTGACCGCACGGGTCACGCCCATTTCACGCGCCAACTCCAGACGGTATTCGTTCACATCGGTGATCACGACATTACGCGCACCAACATGTTTAGCGACAGCCGCCGCCATAATACCAATCGGGCCGGCACCAGAAACCAGAACATCTTCACCAACCAGATCGAATGACAGCGCGGTGTGAACAGCGTTACCGAACGGGTCAAAGATAGAAGCCAGATCGTCAGAAATGTTGTCCGGGATTTTGAAAGCATTAAAAGCAGGCAGCACTAAATATTCTGCAAAACATCCAGGGCGGTTTACACCGATGCCAGTCGTATTACGGCACAGGTGCGTACGGCCCGCACGGCAATTACGACAGTGACCACAGGTAATATGGCCTTCACCGGAAACACGATCGCCAATTTTAAAGCCTTTAACTTCCTGGCCGATGCCGACCACTTCACCAACATATTCGTGACCGACAACCATTGGAACCGGAATAGTCTTTTGTGACCATTCATCCCAGTTATAGATATGCACATCGGTGCCGCAAATCGCAGTTTTACGGATTTTGATCAGCAGATCGTTATGACCCATTTCTGGCTTAGGCGCATCTGTCATCCAGATGCCTTCTTCTGCTTTCAGTTTCGCTAATGCTTTCATGACCGCTCCCTCAGGCGATAACGCCCAACTGTTTACCGATACGCGTAAATGCGTCAACCGCACGTTCAATTTGCTCTGTGGTATGAGCCGCAGACATCTGAGTACGGATACGCGCCTGACCTTTTGGTACTACCGGGTAGAAGAACCCAGTGACATAAATGCCTTCTTTTTGCAGCTCACGAGCAAAATTCTGTGCCACAACCGCTTCGCCTAACATCACCGGGATGATGGCGTGATCGGCACCGGCCAAAATAAAACCAGCCGCGGACATTTTCTCGCGGAACAGGCTGGCATTCGCCCATAAGCGATTGCGCATCTCAGCGCCAGTTTCCAGCATTTCCAACACTTTGATGGATGCAGAAACAATAGCAGGAGCCAGAGAGTTGGAGAAAAGATAAGGACGAGAACGCTGACGCAGCCACTCAATCACTTCTTTACGACCCGCAGTGTAACCACCGGAAGCGCCGCCCAGAGCCTTGCCCAACGTGCCGGTGATAATGTCTACACGATCCATCACATCGCAATATTCATGCGTACCACGACCGTTTTCACCCACGAAACCGACCGCATGAGAATCATCAACCATGACCAGCGCGTCATATTTATCGGCTAAATCGCAAACCCCATTCAGGTTAGCAATCACACCATCCATAGAGAACACACCATCGGTGGCGATCATGATATGGCGAGCACCTGCCGCACGCGCTTCTTTCAGGCGAGTTTCAAGTTCCTGCATGTCGTTGTTGGCATAACGATAACGCTGAGCCTTACACAGACGCACACCATCAATAATAGAAGCGTGGTTCAGCGCATCAGAAATAATCGCATCTTCTGGGCCGAGGAGAGTTTCAAACAGACCGCCGTTGGCATCAAAGCAGGAAGAATAAAGAATCGCATCTTCCATTCCCAGGAAGCTGGCAAGCTTGCCTTCTAGCTCTTTGTGGCTGTCTTGTGTTCCACAAATGAACCGAACAGAAGCCATCCCAAAACCATGTTTATCCATGCCCTGCTTCGCGGCATCAATCAGTTGCGGGTGGTTAGCAAGCCCCAGGTAGTTATTGGCGCAGAAGTTAATAACGTGGCTGCCATCAGCAACAGTGATATCAGCCTGCTGGGCTGAAGTAATGATACGTTCTTCTTTAAACAACCCTTCCGCGCGTGCGGTTTCAAGTTGGGATGTTAACTGTTGGTAAAAATCTCCGCGCATTGTGATTCTCCAGGCATGGCTAATTTCGGAACATATTACCCAAACCTATACCAGGAGACGAGATGACGTTTCAATGAAATTGGAATTTTCAGCATAAATCACGAGGTGCTTTCCAGATTCGGGTTATTAGGAAAGACAATTCGGGTGATGGTATGATAGGAGTCATTAACGCGTGAGGTATTGGGCCTCATTGCCCCCTAATTTGTTAAGGTTACGCTTATGATCATTGTCACCGGTGGTGCCGGATTTATCGGCAGCAACATCATCAAATCACTGAATGATATCGGTCTTACGGATATCCTGGTTGTAGACAATCTGAAGGATGGCACTAAGTTCGCTAACCTTGTGGATTTAAATATTGCCGATTACATGGATAAAGAAGACTTCTTAATCCAGATTATGGCCGGCGAAGAATTAGGCGAAATTGAAGCCATCTTCCATGAAGGTGCATGCTCTTCCACCACCGAGTGGGACGGTAAGTACATGATGGATAATAACTATCAGTACTCAAAAGAAGTTCTGCATTACTGCCTGGAGCGCGAAATTCCGTTCCTGTATGCCTCATCCGCTGCAACCTACGGTGGCCGCAACAGCGATTTTATCGAGTCACGTGAATTCGAGCAGCCTCTGAATGTTTACGGTTATTCAAAATTCCTGTTCGATGAATATGTACGTCAAATCTTGCCTGAAGCAAGCTCACAGATTACTGGTTTCCGTTACTTCAACGTCTACGGGCCGCGCGAAGGGCACAAAGGCAGCATGGCAAGCGTTGCGTTCCATCTGAATACCCAGTTGAACAACGGCGAAAATCCAAAACTGTTCGAAGGTAGCGATAGCTTTAAACGCGACTTCATCTATGTAGGCGATGTCGCCGCAGTGAACCTGTGGTTCTGGCAAAACGGCGTATCCGGTATTTATAACTGCGGTACCGGTCGTGCAGAATCATTCCAGGCTATTGCTGATGCCGCTCTCGCTTTCCATAAAAAAGGCAGCATTGAGTACATTCCGTTCCCGGAAAAACTCAAAGGCCGCTATCAGGCGTTTACTCAGGCCGACTTAACCAATCTGCGTGCCGCAGGTTACGACAAGCCATTCAAAACTGTTGCCGAAGGCGTAACAGAATATATGGCCTGGCTGAACCGTGACGCATAAGCAGGTAGCCTGACGCATGAAAATACTGGTGATTGGCCCGTCATGGGTGGGCGACATGATGATGTCGCAAAGTCTCTATCGCACGCTCAAAGCGCGCTATCCCCAGGCAATCATTGATGTGATGGCACCGGCATGGTGCCGTCCATTACTATCACGTATGCCGGAAATTAACGAAGCACTATCAATGCCATTGGGGCATGGTGCTTTGGAAATTGGAGAACGTCGTCGTCTTGGGCACTCCCTGCGTGCTAAACGTTACGATCAGGCGTATGTGCTGCCAAATTCATTTAAGTCAGCACTTGTTCCATTCTTTGCCAACATCCCACACCGCACGGGCTGGCGTGGGGAAATGCGCTATGGGCTACTCAACGACGCCCGCGTTTTGGACAAACAAGCCTGGCCATTAATGGTCGAGCGCTACATTGCGCTGGCTTATGACAAAGGCAAAATGCAGTCCGCGAAAGATCTTCCCCAACCGTTACTGTGGCCTCAACTACAGGTTAACGATGGGGAAAAAATGCAGACTTGTCAGGCCTTTAATCTCGATGCACTTCGGCCGATTATCGGCTTTTGCCCTGGCGCCGAATTTGGCCCAGCTAAACGCTGGCCGCACTATCACTACGCAACCCTGGCAGCCAAACTCATTGATGACGGTTATCAGGTGGTGTTGTTTGGTTCAGCAAAAGATAAAGAAGCCGGAAATGATATCGTCGCCGCGTTAACCACACAGCAGCAGGCTCATTGCCGCAATCTGGCGGGTGACACGGCGCTTGAGCAAGCCGTTATTTTAATTGCGGCTTGTCAGGCTGTGGTGTCCAATGATTCAGGTCTGATGCACGTTGCAGCCGCGCTCAATCGCCCGCTTGTGGCATTATATGGCCCAAGTAGCCCCGACTTTACTCCACCGTTGTCGCATAAAGCGCGAGTTATTCGTCTTATTAGTGGCTATCACAAAGTCCGTAAAGGCGACGCCGCAGAAGGCTATCATCAGAGCTTGATTGATATTACGCCCGAACGCGTGATGGATGAGCTAACCGCACTGTTACTGGCGGAGAAGGAAGCGTAATGCGGGTATTGATCGTCAAAACATCATCAATGGGTGATGTCCTGCATACGTTGCCTGCACTTACGGATGCCATGCAGGCCATTCCCGGCATCCGCTTCGACTGGGTTGTAGAAGAAGGTTTCGCACAAATCCCAGGCTGGCACCCTGCTGTCGATAAAGTTCTCCCAGTCGCAATTCGTCGCTGGCGTAAAAGCTGGTTTTCGGCCCCAGTAAAAACTGAGCGAGCAGCGTTCTACCAGGCACTGCGAACTGAAAACTACGACGCTGTCATTGATGCTCAGGGGCTGATAAAGAGTGCCGCTCTGGTTACCAGAAAAGCCAGAGGGGAAAAACACGGCATGGACTGGAACAGCGCCCGTGAACCGCTGGCCAGCTTGTTCTACAATCGTCGTCACGCCATCGCGAAGCAACAACATGCGGTTGAACGCACACGTGAGTTGTTCGCCAAAAGTCTGGGTTACCAGAAACCAGCTGCTCAGGGCGATTACGCCATCGCGAAGCACTTTCAGGCGACAGCCTCCTCCGATGTGGGGGAATATTTCATTTTCCTTCACGCAACGACTCGCGATGAAAAGCACTGGCCGGAATCACACTGGCGAAATCTTATTCAATTAATGCACAAAAAGGGCTTACGTATTAAACTCCCGTGGGGTGCGGAGCACGAGCACAAACGAGCAATCCGTTTAGCTGACGGATTTGATAATGTTGAGGTGTTGCCGCGCTTATCGCTTGAGCAAGTCGCCAAACAACTTGCCGGAGCCAGAGCTGTTGTTTCAGTTGATACAGGGCTTAGCCACCTGACAGCAGCACTAAATCGGCCGAACATAACGTTGTATGGCCCTACCGATCCGGGTTTGATTGGTGGTTACGGTGAAAATCAGAACGAAATACGAGGCGCAGACAAAAACATGGCTAACATTACCGCTGCAGATACGTTTATCGCACTCCAGAAAATTAGCCACATAGCAGCAGAATAACCATTAATGAGCTATCTATTCCTCTTCATACTCTTTCTCCCGTTCAAGTTGTTCGGGAAACTGTTTTATAAAAAAACAGGCCGAAACTTGCTGATTCAAACGGCAAAAATAGGTGACTTCGTCAATGTCACCCCTGTACTTGCCCACCTGAAACATAGCGATGTTTTAATCAGCAAAACTGTTCTTCCGTTGGCCAAATATGATGAAACTATTAATACTATTTTTCTGATCGAAGAGCATAAAAAGAGTCTGTGGCGCAAATTTCGCCTCGCTGTTAAGTTGTTAAATCGATATGAAAATATCTACTTGCTACAACCTAACAGCACTAATCTTTTCTTCGCTTCAGTCTGTAATGCCGCCAATAAGCAGTTTTTATCTACCTATACCCGCCGTTGGTATCATGCGTTGTTTTATCTGACGGCAAATGGCGTTGTAGAACATCGCAAAGACCAATTAACCGTAGATGATTACCTTAAACTTGCGGATCGTAACCTGACCTGGCGAGACTCTCCGAAGCATGCGACTTTGCCATTAAGAAAACCGCAGACCTACCCTGCATCACTTGATAAACAAAACGTGATCAAAATAGGTCTGAGCATTTCTGCAGGAAACAAATCAAAAACTATCCCTTCAGAAGTCTGGAAGAAAATTTTTGATGCATTACAGGGGCTAAATTGTATTTATTATGTTTTTGGCCCTCAAAGCGAACAAGTCTGGTTAGATGATCTACATCGTGAAGTCGGGATGCGAGAGGATATTGTTAGCCTGGTTGGCGAACTTCCTTTAGAAGATGTCCCTTTCGCTATCAGTAAAATGGATTTCTATATCGCGTCAGACTCGGGAAATGTTTACATAGCCGATGCAGTAGGAGTCCCAATTGTTCTTATTTATGGGCCATGCTGTATTGCGGAGCAACGTCCTCTGGGGAATGTGTTACTGATTGGCAGCAAAGTGTATGAAAAGTCATACATCTTCGAAGCGCCTTATTATTTCGACCGTACAAGAGAAGAGATGTTTGCATTAACTGAGGATGATCTTAAAAAAATACATACATTTATTAATACTCAGTTAATTGTAAAAAAAACGTCTCACAGTGCATAATTATTTGATATGAGCTTACTAATGACTGATAGCAAAGTTTTTCTAAGTATTATCATTGCTGCACATAATAGTGAAAAAACGCTATCTGGAACACTAAAAAATTTGCAGGATGCTTGTGGGAATAATTTTTCGGGGATCGAAGTCATCCTGATTGATGATAGTTCCAACGACTCTACCGGGGAAATTATTCGCAAATTTTCAGCAGACCATACACAGGTGCAACTTTTCAAAGTCAACTTTCAAAATATCGGTCAGGTTCGTCAGTTTGGAATAGAAAATTCTCGGGGAGATTACATCACTATGCTTGATAGTGATGATTTAATGAAGCATGGCTCATTGCCCATACTGGTTGACTTTCTGAAAGAAAAACGTCCGGATATGTTACTTACCAAGTTAATAGAAGTTCGAGAGTTAAGTAACATCGATTATAAATGGCAAAACCAAGAACCAAAAAAACTTTCACGTGATGAAGCCATCATGCGCTTTTTAATTCATAAAGATATACAAGCACATTTAATTGGTCAATTCATTAAACGCGAATACTACCTGGAGAACATCATTCCCTCCATGACATGCTATGAAGATTTTTTTGTGTTCCCCAATATACTGTCCAGCTCACAAAAAATATACTTCTTACGTAAAGGTCATTATTTTTACATTAAACGATCAGGTAGTTTATCTAATTCACCCGATAGACAAAAGCTCACTAATTTAATTATTTGCACTGAGAAAATGACTGAGTTATTAGAAAAAAAATTTTATCCACTCATTCTGTGTCATTGGTTAGATGTTTATTTAAAACACACCAAACTTTTACAAAAGTCTGATGAAATGGATATTGTGCGAAAATATATTAGAGAAACATGGACCTTTAGGTTTTTATCATCACCGAATGTACGTTTAAGC
>NZ_JAHWLU010000054.1:0-30099 GCF_022134725.1 Buttiauxella sp. S19-1 | reverse complement strand
ACATTTCATCCGTTCCCCAGTGAAACTTAATTGTTCCGCCGATGAAAATCAGTAATGCCAGCGCCGTGGTTGTCAGAATCAGTTTGTGGCGGCCAGATATCACCATTCTGCTTTCTGCCGATGTGTCCAGTTGAGGGCGACCACGGCCCTGAAGCCGCTCGCGGCGAACATGCCAGATTAAATACCCCACGGCAGTGGATACAAACAGCAGGCAAGTCAGGCCGCGTAATAGCATTCCGGAAAACAGTGGGAGTTGAGCTAAATGTTGAGTTAGCCCAGTGGTGGCAGGATTTAAAATAGCGACGTTAAATCCGGATGCGCAGGTTAAATACACCAGCGAGGCACCCAGAATTGGCGGCAAGCCTATTGAGCGTGCAACCAACAGACCAATGGGAACAAAGGCTACGACGGCGTTGACTACCACTCCTGTGGTACCCAATAAAGCAAAAATCACGCCGAAGACCAGGATAATACGCGTATCGCTTAGGTGAGTGCTGCGTGACAGATGATTAAGAACTGCGGCGATAGCTCCGGTTGATTCCACCACGGCCAGCACGCCGCCAGTAAACAGTATTAAGAAGATAATTGGCGCGGATTTGACCATACCGCTGACAATCGCTGTAAATATCTCAAGCGGGTAGATTCCAGATTGTGGGACGGCATGCAGGCTGTCTTTCACGGCAAACTTAATCCCGTCGCGGGTGATGAAGTCAAATTCTCCGGCGGGAATTAGCCACGTTGCCAGTGCTGCCAGCACCAGAATAATAAACAGCAGCAAATAGGGACTTTGCCCGCTTTTGGGCGGCGAAATGGCAGCATTGTCGTTATTAATATTTAATTGAAGCATCGTATTTACCCTTCAATAGTCACGTTACCGAGGATCATTCCGGCGACCAGGGCCGCACGGGGGGCAATGTCAGCAATAAGAATATGTTCGTGCCGGGCGTGAATTCCTGCGCCTGAGGCTCCAAGGCCGTCCAGGGTAGGCAAACCCATAGCAGCGGTAAAATTACCGTCACTGCCGCCGCCAACAGCTTTCCCTTCAACAGAAAATTCCAGTGCGTGTGCCACTCGCTGTGCTCTTTCAAGAAGAGCAGTGGATGCTGGAGTTTGCCGCATTGGCGGGCGATTCTGGCCCCCCGAGACGGTTAATGAAACCGCCGCGGTATATGGCGTGAGTTGGCTAATAGCATTGTGAATACGTACCGCTTCTTGCTCGCAAGTGACCCGGGTATCAACACTCAGCTCAGCATGCTCCGCCACTACGTTCGCGCGGCTCCCGCCATGCGCTATGCCGACATTGACTGTCGTGCCGAGTTCAGGAGCATTTAAACTATGCAGGAACAGAATTTGCTGTGCCATTTCCTGCACCGCGCTAATACCTTCTTCCGGGTTATTACCCGCATGAGCGGCTAACCCCGTTATAGAAACGTCATAACGACCTGTCCCTTTGCGGGCGATTTTTAACGCGCCGCTGCCTGCTATAGCGGGTTCCATCACCAGAACCTGAGACGAGCCTTGTGCATGATGTGATAGCCAGTTTTTTGAGCCGGGGCTGCCCAATTCCTCGTCACTGTTACATAAGAAAACGACGCGCTGGCCGACTAATAGATCCAATGCTGCGAGGGCGCGTACTGCCCAGATGGCCTGCACCAAACCGGCTTTCATATCTAATATGCCTGGGCCATGAAGCTTGCCGTTATCTTCACGCATTTCCAGAACACCTGTATCCCATACGGTATCAAAATGCCCCAGAATGGTGGTTTGTGGCTCGTCATCACCGAAAGTGAATTTGAGGTTATTGCCAAAGTGTTGCTGCGCATCCACTTCTGCCGGTATCCCCAGACGTTTCTGGAAAATATGCTGTAGTACTTCACCGCAATGATCTACCGCATTTTTGTTAGTGGAAGGGGACTCGGCCTGCACCAGTAGCTTGATATCAGCAATAATTTCAGAGAAATGTTGCTGCAAATAATCTTTTATATTTTTCATGTTGTGCCCTTTCTGTCTTCAGGATCATGGACAGTATGCGCAGGAAGGGGTGTTAAAAAAATGTACTGCAAATGCTAATATTGTTGACCTGAGAGCAACAGACAGGCGAAAAATATGATGTTGTCCACGTATCCTGAAAAGCCCATAAGCTATTTGTATTTGGTTGGTGAGCATGGTGGCATTCGCCGCGCAGCAGATGTCTTGGGCATTAATCCGTCAGTTGTGAGCCGACAGCTTTCATTTCTTGAACGGAGCTTGCAACTGCCGCTGCTCGAACGGCGCGGGCGTAACGTTGTACTGACGGAGGCAGGGCTGCTGCTGGCAGATGAATATGCAAGGACTTGCCTGCGGCGGGAACAATTAGAACGCCAGCTTCAGGATCTACGCCATATGCGCGGTGGATCAATTAATATCCGTGTCGGGCAGGGGATGGTTGAAGATGTGGTTAAGTATGTTGTGAAGGAGTTTTCCGCGGCCTATCCCAGTGTCTTTGTGAATTTGATGTCAGGTGATATGCAAACGACGGTGATGCTGATTACCAAGGGTGAAGTGGATATGTCAGTCAGCTTTGGGCCAACGGGGGCTCACGGATTAACATGCCATAGTTTTAACCGTGGCCCGATTTGTGCCATTGTCCCGCCGGAACATCCTGTTGCGAGTTTGCCCAGTGTTGGAATTGCCGAACTGGGCCAACATCGACTAATCGCGATGAATGAAAACTTTGGCCTGCAACGCTACATGAATGCCATCTTTAAAAGTGAAGGGGTGATTTATACGCCCTCATACTGCTGCAATTTATTTTCCAGTGCCATTGCCTTGAGCCAGGCGGGACTCGGTATCGCGTTTATGACCGCACAGTCGATTAAAGAGCCATTGGCGCGTGGTGAACTGGTGGCTGTTCCTATCAACCACCGTTTAGCGCGTGAGAGCCAATGTCACCTATTGCGTAACGGAGATCATCGTTTAACGCCTGCCGCTCATTATTTCTGGCAACTGTTGTGCCGCTATTTCAACGCGGAGGAAAAAGGAGATATTTGATCCTTTCCTCTTTGATGAGCTAATTTTTAGCCGCTTTGGGGCGGTAATTGCGTGAAGCGTGATCGGTACGGTGCAAAATTCAGCAAACGGAGCGCGGTAACTGAAAATTTCGTTGACTCACCGCGTCAGGTAAGTAGAATGCAACGCATCGAACGGCAGCACAGCTTGCCAGAAGATAGTAAAATCAAATGATTAGCTTTAAGCTTAATTAAAATGATTTTGCGGGAATAGCTCAGTTGGTAGAGCACGACCTTGCCAAGGTCGGGGTCGCGAGTTCGAGTCTCGTTTCCCGCTCCAAATTTATGTAGCAGAAATTCTGTTACAGCCTGCAAAGGTAAAAAGTTTTGGCGCGTTAGCAAAGCGGTTATGTAGCGGATTGCAAATCCGTCTAGTCCGGTTCGACTCCGGAACGCGCCTCCACTTTCTTCCCGAGCCCGGGTGGTGAAATCGGTAGACACAAGGGATTTAAAATCCCTCGGCGTTCGCGCTGTGCGGGTTCAAGTCCCGCCCCGGGCACCATGGGAATAAAAGCAATAAAATCAATGATAAAGCAGTGTCGTGGAAACCACCTTCGGGTGGTTTTTTTATGCCTGAAATTCACGTCCTGTGCATATCCTGTGCTCACGGGGTGCAATGAGCTGCAATCTCCAGCCTGGCAATGCCGAATCGAACGTGTCGCCTCTAGCATAGAGAACCAGGCCGCTTTGCCTGTTTCCCGCTACTCTTCCGGGAAGGGGGGGCCTGCTGAGCAAGCTGTAATGCTCTAGCCACCCTGAGTACAAAGTTGCTTAATTCGTGCAATCACCTCATCTCTGTACTTCTGGTGTCCGCGCATAGCCCTTGGATGGGCAATTCTATAACAGATTGTATTACCGGTTTTGAACTCCCACAGCTTCCCCGGAATGACTGAAGAAGTCACATAGCCGCCTAGCTCAGTAAGCACCTGTTTTATGATGTAGTCTGTTCTCTGGGCTCCGGATGCAAAGATGATGAAATCAGGCTCAAGGTGTTTAATTTGTACCGCCAGCAGTTTCAGCGAGGCTAATATGACTTCCTGCACTTCATTTTGAGGGCGATTGAGAGGGGTCAGTCCGTCGTAATCCCACGCCAGTAAATTGGCATACACGATTGACTGAGGATGAATATCGAGCTCCCGGGCAAGCCGGAAATGATATTGCGTGAAGCGGCTACGTGATTTGAGGTTTGTGGTGCCATCATTTTGTACCGGAAGATGATTCCTGTAACGATCTACAGCCTCTGCAACCACCTGCCCGATGGTGACGTCAGGTATAAGTCCCAACACCCGTGATATCGTATTCTTACAATTCAGCGTATTCCAGCCAGCGGTTTCACGTCCAACCAGCATGATTTTTACCGGTGAGTGCCCGTATTCTTCAAAGGGCACAGGTAAAAAGACGCCTGAGTATTTATCCTCATTCAGGTTAAATGACTGGGCGTCAACTTCCTGTAATATCCGTTTGTACGCGTCTAATAGCCTTTCCATTCTTCAATCCTATCCCGTAATAAATACACCTTCAGATATATATTATTTTCATGATATCAATCAGATACATGAGGATAATTATGCAAAAATCCTTCCGATTCACCAATTCATCCATCAAAGCCCTTCCGGCAAACACAGATACCAGGTCTACAGAGCTTGAGGTATCTGATACCGAAGTAATTGGCCTCAAATGCCTCTCAGGTCGAACGGGTAACAAACGTTTCCTCCTGCGCTACACATTCCACGGTACCAAAAAAAGTATCAGTATTGGCAGATTCCCTGAAATCGATGTGGGGACAGCCCGTCAGATAGCTCGTCGTCACAAGGAGGCGATTGCACTGGGAAATGACCCTAAGGCAGAGCGCGATAATTATCGGGCGATGCCAACGCTTAGTGAGTTTTTTCACCAGACCTATGTTCCGTTCATCAAGCGCCATAAAAAGTCCTGGGATAAGGATGTTCAGCGTTTCACGCAATACATTGAACCTCGTCTGGGGAAGATACGTTACTGCGACCTTCGGGCCCGGGAAATCCAGCAGGTGCTTTTCGACATGCTTGAGGGCCGTATTCACGGCCAGCAGTATGCACCGTCTACCTGTAACAGGGCACTGGCTATTCTGAAAACTATGGGGCGTTATGCGCTACGACAGGATGTCCTTGAGAAGAATGAAGCCGATAAGATCCCTTTGCTGAAGGAGAACAATCAGCGGACGCGCTTTTTTGACGCTGATGAGATCAGGAGGATCCTCGACGCTGCGGCACGATATCCCAATAAGGCTGCCGGGGGACTGATAGCCATGCTGTTGTTAACCGGTACCCGCAAATCAGAAATGCTTAACGTCATGCACAAACATATTGATCGGGATAACAGGTCCTTGTTCATTCCTTATACTAAGAATGGTCGCAGCAGAACTGTGTATCTCAGTGATGTCGCGTTGTCGATTATTGATTCGATCCCACGGGCTGGCAGCAATCCCTATCTGTTTGCCGTAAAAGATAATGGAAAACCGATATCTGAACCCCGGTGGCCTATGAAAAAATACTGGCAGAGTGCGGGATAGATAAAAGTGAAGTCTGTTTCCACACCACGCGCCATTCCGTCGCATCATTACTTGTCTCCAGTGGACAGTACAGTCTGTATGACGTTAAAGCCCAGTTGGCGCATGCCAGTATTCAGAGTACGGAGCGCTACGCAAAACTGACACCAGAGCGAATGCGTCAGACCGGGCAGGGTGTTACCGACCTTCTATTAACCCCCGTAGCTACCAGTAAAGAACAGTGATTTTAGCGTCCCTTAACGTGGAGAATGATTATGCCGTTAAAGTGCCCTAAGTGCGGTAGTCAGAATACAGTCACAGAAACTGCCGGAAAGATAGCAGAGGTGACTCGCGATGACCGGTTCCTGACATCGACATCCGGTTATATTAGCCCGGATCAATTACCAGAATTGCTTAAAGAAATCATCAGGGCGATACAACGTCTCTTTGGATTCCTTGAACAGCGTGAAAGGAATAATGCTCCAGTGCTGATCTGCAAGGATTGTGGATATTATGAAAGAATATAGATGACCACTGAAGGCAATTCCAGATTCTTTACCCTGTCTATGTAACCCCGATACTTAAAACGTATCGGGGTTTTTTGTTTATGAGGATTGTTCAATGAAATATGTCTCGAACTGGCAAGACCTGCCGTCGCTCCTTCTTCCCGATTCAGTTATGACTGTCTTGAGAAAAGAACTGATACTCCCATTTGATGATGAATCTTCCGCAATGAATTTTTGGGGGGAGGTCGGTGTGACATTAATGTACATTGAACCCGGTGATGTTCCCGAAAATATTAAACAACACGTATTGGATGTCATTCATCATTTAATTGCAAACCCTGAGTTCGTGGTCCATCTGACAGATGAATATTACTTGATGCTATCAATTACAGAAGATAATGGAAATGGTATTTATCTGTTGTTTCATCCCAATTGTCCTCTGGACGGGATTGATACGTTAATGTCTATGGCGGAATCACGCCTGTAAATTAAATTAAAATAAGGAGAAGAAAATGAGAAAATCAAAGTCAGGAAAAAATAATAATGAACACGATGAGCTGGAGTTGAATAATGATTTAAGTGATGTTGAAAAAGGTATCACTGAAGATGAGCAAATATTACCTGAAGAGAGTTATAAGCTGCTCATTGAATCAGGACAGGCGGAAAAAATTAGTCCTAAAGCCAGTGGTATGCTGACATGGCAACTGGCAATGTCTGAAACGGATAATGAACTTTATCTGCGTCTCCTGGCAAATGGCAGCGGAGGATTGTTCTCTAAGGACTGGATTTCACTTTCTAAAATTGAAAGTGTGCTCGAAGTACAACCAACGACGGGCTTCACATCTGGTGTATTCAGACCTCTGTTTAAAGGGGCTAGTGCCAATAATGCTGGTTTTCTGGCTGCTGTTCTACGCTCGCCAGATATATGCCTGCTGGAGGCGCATCCGGAGAAATTATTTACGCATGTTTTATATGCTGACTGGCGGGTAAGACTGAAAACACTCAGCAAAGTTGGTGATGGAGAAAAGAACGCGGAGGATTAATTCTTTACCAGTACGTACATACAACCAGAAACGGCTACTCACCACTATTCATCTTCTTCAGGAAAATTTATGAGTGCAGAACTCTATGTGTTCGATGATTTTGTCTTGACTATTTTTAATGTATCTAGAAATGTTAGTAATCCGGCCATTCAACGTTAGTTCATCAAGCAATATACCATTTTCAATATTGCGAATTTCATCGCAATGTTCAGATTGAAAAACTATCTCATTTAATTCATAACTCGACGTATTGCGTGGCGATGCTGATATGTAATCTAAAATGGTATGCTCGACTTTGATTTTTTGTTTGTATTTTTTAATGCACTGTTTAATTGTTTTTTGTAGGGTGTTTGAGATGTGTTTTTTATATTATTTTAGGAAAACCGGCTCTAAAAAATGTGAGGAGAAGATTAACTGCTGGCGAGATAATTTAATCTCAGGCTTGATCAATTTAATCCGGAAAACTCTTCCTTCCAACTCATAGCTGAACATGGAAGATAAGTCATAGTGGGGTGATAAATGTTCGAGTAACGAGATTCGTGTATTCACTAGCCGCTTGAATTTATGGTCAGCATACATAAGTGTTTTTTTATTTGCTCATCGTAAAGTGGGCCGATAACGCAATTGGCAATACTCATACTATCCGGAGACCTCCAGTCAACAGGGGAATCACATTGACGGCCACCATTACTATCAAAGGGCATCAACGTTGCCGATTATGGATGATGTCAGCTTCACACACCAGAACGGGTGATATATGGATCATCATTACCCCAACGGCAGTTTTACACCATGGCTAATATGGATGCTATCTTACTAAGATAATTGGTTTTTAGCGAGTGACGAGCCAGGTTGTGTCGGTCTATCGCATGTCGATATTACGGGGATGATGCAAACCTGAATGCTGCGATATTGGCGTGTCAGGGGAGGCATCTTACGGTATCATTTACCGCAATTTTTTCGATGCAAAGCCCTGCATCGCTAGCTTTTTCTGCTGACCAGGAAGATTCATGAACGATAAAATCAGTCAGGATACGATCAACAAAGCCCTGTGGGCCGCGTGTGATACGTTCCGTGGCACCATCAGTGCTGATACCTATAAAGACTTTATCCTTACGATGCTGTTCCTCAAGTACATTTCAGATGTCTGGCAGGATCACTATGACGAATATAAAGAACAGTATGGCGATGCGCCGGAACTGATTGAAGCGATGATGGCTAACGAGCGTTTTGTGCTGCCAAAAAGTGCCAGCTTTTATGCGCTGTACGAACGTCGCCATGAGCCGGGCAACGGCGAGCGTATTGATCAGGCATTACACGCCATTGAAGAAGCCAACGGCACCAAACTGAAAGACGCCGGGAAAAGCGTGTTCCAGGATATTTCGTTTAACACCGATCGCTTGGGTGAAGAAAAACAGAAGAACACCATCCTGCGCCAACCACAGTGAAGAGTTTTACCGTCTGATGGGTCAGGTTATGCCGGGCTGGGAAAAGGTCAAGAAACGGCTCGACGGAATGGCGGGGATGTTGTTGGCTGATATGTGATTTTGGGGCTTATTCTAATTTAGAAACTAATCGGGGAAGTTATGTATTCAGTATCAAAGTATATTTTTTATACCACTCTGATTCTTTATGTCCTGACATTACTAACTGTCAGCTATGTTGGTGTCTATTTAACTTATGTGGCTATTCCGGTGATTGTTGTTTCTGGATTATTAATGAAACTTCTCGGTAAAAAAAAGAGTAAATCAGGAGAAGTATCAAATGTTGTAGCCAGGGTGCTCAATGATACAAATGCCGGTCTGGAACGTTTTAATGAAGGCATGCACTGGTTCAATGAGAAAAACAGAATCATAAATGAAAAAACAAAACCTCTTAACGAACAAATTCATGCAATAAGAATGAAAATGATTGAGCCGGAGGTAAAGTTAAAATATGAAAGTGACCCTGAAAAAAGAAAAACACTTAATGCTTTAATTGAAAGTATGGAAAAAGATATCAGGATTATAGAATCCCAGAAAGATGAAATTAAAATGGCGATAGAGATAGATATTGCCCGCAAGAGGATTAATGAATAATGTTTGAGTTTTCTGCATGGATATTGATTAACAGTGAAAGTTTTCAATAACTAAAATATCAAACAAATGGCATAGTAAACATGATTGTTAAAGGGAGGTTGAATTGCATTCTGAAGCGTTGGCTATCGAATTTATTGAACAACTGAAAGGCATCTCGGTTGAGGATGATGTTGAATTCAATTTTTTTGAATTGGGAGGTTCCGGATATCTCGAAAACCCAACAACGGATTTGATGGCTTTGTTTATGGGAGCCCAGAAAATGGTGCCGCCATGGTTGCTAAAAGCATTGTTATGTTGTCTGGATGATTCCCTCGATGTTGATGAAATTGATTTCACCTCTCTGGAATTAATGAGAGAGGCCAGAACAGAGGATGGGAAATATCTTGATATTCTTATCAGACATGATGAATTTATCATAGGTATTGAGCATAAAGTTTTGGCTGATACATATAATCCTTTTCCCAGCTATGTAAGTCTTATTGATAGTTACGGCGGTAACAATCAAAATCTATTTCGTTGTATATTAAAGCCTGATGGTAACTGCGCTAAAGGCGTAGACGGTTGGCAACTTATCAATTATTCACTGCTGCTGGAAACCGCCATCCGACGTCTGGGGTTGGAGATGATGAATCAAGAGTTCAGCAAGTGGACTGTTTTTTATCAGGAGTTTTTAAGTCATCTTAAAAAATTGAGTGAGGTTAGTATGGATAAGGTATCTGATAAAAATGTGGAGTTTGTCACTGAAAATTTCACGGCTTTGATAAAATCGGTTCAATTGCTGGAAATGTACCAAAATGCTATCACCGAGGAAGCTAAATCGGTTGTCTCAGAGGTATTGCCTGATATTCATATTGCAACAGGTATTAATAACTGGAAGGGTTACTATAAAGCAATTCATCTGATGCCCGGATGCTGGGGGCAAGGTAAAACAGGAATTACGTTAGTTTATCGCCCTTCAGAGGATGGACGAGATGAAGCTGAGTTCTACGTATATGGCTGGATACATTCAGATGATTACCCTGAAGTTAATGCACTAAAAGAAGAAATAAGAGTTGCTTTAAGTGCTGGAGATTTCATTCCAACCGCTAGCCCTGAGGACTACGAAGTATCAATTACTGGGAAGGGGAAAGTGCTTGAACTGAGTTTTTGGGGGAACACGAGAAGCAAAAAAGATGCACTGGTTCTTCTTAAGGATATGACGGAGTGGATGGACTCAAAAATAAGAACATAAATTAATATGACTGCGTTATGATGATCTTTTTTAAATTGTGGATTATTAGGCAGGAAATTAAAGTGTCGAATAGTCAGATATTGGAATAAAAGGAGAATATTCAAATGATTTATCAGTGTGATACTTGCAGTAGAACGACTTTTGAGGTTAATTGTCCCTGGTGTAGTGGAGTTTCGCCTGTAAAAACGTCTGCATGGGGTTCAGCATCATCGACCACACAAGCAATAGATATACAACGTATGACACCATTGAATCCATCGTTTTATCCCGAGTTTCAGTATCGTTCAAAAGGTGTGCTGAAAGATCTGTTTGGGAAAAAGAAAGAACAAACTCAGCTTAATCAATTACTTGAAAATGTTCTCGAAAAATACTCCAGTTTAAAAGATCCATATTTTACTAACTTCATTTACACTTCCAGATTCTCACATAATAGTAAATCGGAAGCAGATTTCCCAACAGATAATGGTACATACTCCGAATTACAACTTTTCCGTGAGGTGTTGGTTAGAAAAGGGTTCAATGAGCTTGAGGAATTACCTGAGCTATTAGATAAATTACTCCTTACCACGTCATTTAACGCTCTTTATTATGGTTTCGCGAAGGAAGTTAAACGGCATATTAAATCTACACTTACTGAATCCTTGAAATCATGGATTGAGGAGGCAGGTACCACTTTTCGGGCAGATCTTTCATTATTTCTATTCTATATATGGAGCAATAAAATAGAGTTCTCATCAGTAGAATTCAATGAAAAAGCGGAGGCCACGCCTGGTGTCCCTTTGGTTTTATTTGATGAAGTTAAAAAATACTTGGCTGTGTGCGAACGTATTTATTTTGATATTCTGGTTGATAGATTAGCTACACGCCTTGAGCATTTTAACCCTAATAAATTCGTCACCATGTATTTAGTTGATGCAATGGACGGTTTCCAGTTTGAAGATTTCCTTGTGGAAGTATTCCAGACTATGGGTTATGACGTCAAAGAAACCAAGAGAACTCAAGATCAGGGTGCAGACCTCTTCGTCACTCGATTTGGTAAGGATATGGTTATTCAGGCGAAAAATTATTCTGGTTCTGTAGGTAACTCGGCGGTGCAGCAGGTGATCTCTGCTAAAACGTTCTATGGTTGTGATGAGGCGATGGTTGTGACTAATTCCTACTTCACACGCTCAGCTAAAGAGTTAGCTGAGTCAGCCTTGGTACGACTGATCGACAGGGATGAACTGCAAAAGTATCTGGATGATTACAATCAGAAGATAATCGAAGATTTCCAGTCAAACTCGTAACTGTGCAGTCATATAGATATAGCAAAGGACAGGTAGGCCTCCGTGAGAGGGGGACTTACCTGTGTTGTTCTGAGGTGAGTAAAGCACTTCTGCTCAGTTGGCCAAATTCAGTAAACCACTTCATTCATATGAGACCTAATGGCCTCGTCATCCAGCCAGAAATCCATTGAGCCAAGGTTGAGAAGGGCTTTTTGTAGGTGTGCCAATTGGTGGCTCTGAACTTCTGGTTTACTACATGACTGCATGTGTTGTCAGCAAATGCTTTAACAGGTCCTTCAGCTCAGCAAAAGCTCGATTTTTTCATCAAAGCCCAATTGGCGATGAAGATCACCAAAAATGATATATTGCTTATATATACAGTACCAAATTCGATTTTCTCCCTATAAGATAGATTGCATTTCCGCGGGTGTGGTTTACAAGGAAAGGCTGTCAGCATGCATCGCTCTGTTTCTGAGTTTTATCGCATCCCCCCTTTACTTATTCGGGCGCTAAAAAGCGGGGTCGCCTCCGTGGTGGAGTTTCATCTCAGCAGGGGATTGCCGAAAGATTCACGAGATTCTCTGGGAAATAGCCCATTGATGATTGCGGCCCAGAATGGGCATTTCGCTATTTGCGAAATGTTGTTGTGTGCGGGTGTCGATGTTGAGCATCAAAACAACCTCGGGTTTCGCGCCAGTGACCTCGCGCAGGAGCAAACGCTGCGTGATCTGTTAGCTCGTTATCGGCAATCTCCTCCGCCTGACGGGCAGCAACTAGCAGGAGGGCTAGATGATGAGGCAAACGTTGAGCTTGTAATTGAAGCCGATGTGGAAACAGAACCTCCCGAAACCGAAGACGCAATGGATTTTATGCAGTGGGATGCTGAAATCGAATCGGAACCCGCCGAAGATAATCTGACATTACGACACGCTTCCGCTGAGGCTCAGCAATTATTATCCCGCTATCGCCCGATAGATAACGCTGCTGAGTGGATCGATATCGAACTCTCGCTTCCTGACCCGCCGACGCCAGTTTCTCACTCTCCGCAAAATTATCCCCATTTCTCAACGTTGCTCACTAGTGCACTGGACGCCGGTCGTGTCTCTGTTCGTGACATCCGGTCTGCCGGGGAAGATGATTTCGGAATGCCGTGGCTTGAATTCCGGGTCAGCGTAGAGGCATTGATCAAGGACTTACCTTTGATTGTGGATGGCGATGATGTTTTCCCGAAAAGTGATGCCTGTGGGGAATTAGCGGCGAGTGATGACCTCGAGCCCTGGTTTGACGCTTTCGGTGCATTGCGGCAGTCCGGCATCTTTGAACGTTATCTTGTGGACATTCGCCAATGGGATGTCGTCGATAAAACAAAGGAGGAGCGACTCGGGCAGCGCATGGATACGGCGCTTATCAACTTGATGACGATCCTGGCGAGATTACCCGAAGCAGAATATCTTCAGTTGCTGCATCCGAATTGCCTCCCCGCGACATCGCCTGAGATTACTGAAGAGGAAGACGACGCGGAAGAAGCGGATGAGGAAATCTCTTCCGCAGCCGATGACGATGACGCCATCACCTTTAACGATCTGCTCATTCTGCTGAGAAGTGGGAAAGCTGAAGAGTACCAGGATAATCATATCCCTCGCCCGGAGTACCGTGACCTGCAACAGATAGTCGAGTGCGCCCAAACGCTCATCCCTGATGAATGCCATAATGTGAGTCTGTATGTCAGTAGTTACAGAGACGCTTGGGAGGGATTAATCCACGCCAATTTACGTCTTGTGGTAGCGATTGCGAAAAAACACTGCGGGCGAGGATTAGATATCGAGGACTTAATCCAGGAAGGTAATCTGGGCTTGATCAAGGCCGTTGAAAAATTCGACTATCGGCGTGGATTCAAATTCTCCACTTATGCCTCCTGGTGGATCCGCCAGAAGATCACCCGTGCGATTGCCGATCAGGCGCAGCTTATTCGTTTACCCGTTCACTTCTATGAGCAATTCAGGCGCTGGCGGAGCAGTCGGGATCAGTTGCTGCATCGCCAGGGAATAACGCCCACCCTCAGACTGTTGCAGGAAATGACCGACCTGTCAGAGCGTCAACTTCTTCGGATGGCTAAATATGAAGAACAGACGGCGCTGATTGGTGATTTTCATGACGACGCTCAGGACCGCGAAGCAGCGTTGTCGGGAGACGCGCTGCTGACCCGAAGGGATTTCACCAGTACTCCCGTTCAGTCTCTGGAGTTAAGAGAACATATTTCATCGGTTCTGGATACGCTGTTGCCACGCGAAGCACAGATCATAAAAATGCGTTTTGGCATCGGTATGACGCAAGATTTCACGCTGGAAGAGGTGGGTAAACAGTTTGATGTCACGCGAGAAAGGATACGTCAGATAGAAGCCAAAGCGCTCCGTAAGCTCCGTCATCACAGCCGGGCGTCGAAATTAGGCGGCTTCGTCGAACAGTGGGAAACCGCGTTGAGCGAGATGCAGGAAGAAGAAGAATGACGACCATGCGCCATGCGCCACCGAATGCAGCCATTTTGATCGAAGCTCTGCGAGGGCTCGGCTACAACACCGCCACCGCACTGGCTGATATCATCGACAACAGCATCAGTGCTGGTGCCCGTAAGGTCGATCTGACTTTTCACTGGCGTGAGTCGGATAGCTATATTGTGGTTCGGGATAATGGTTGCGGCATGTCGGCCGCTGAACTGGATGTTGCGATGCGGCTGGGGGTCAAAAACCCGCTGACAAAGCGTCCAGGACACGATCTGGGCCGCTTCGGTCTTGGACTCAAAACCGCCTCCTTTTCGCAATGTCGTCGCCTGACGGTCTCCTCTAAAAAAGAGGGGATAACGACCATCCTGCGGTGGGATCTGGACATTCTCGCCGCCAGTACGGACGACGGTTGGTATTTGCTTGAAGGTGCTGACCCAGGGAGTCAGGAGGCGTTAGCAAATGCGGAACCTGACTCCCACGGTACGGTGGTGCTGTGGGACGTTTTAGACCGAATTGTCACCCCCGGCTACGGTGAGAAAGATTTCCTCAATCTGATGGATGGCGTTGAACAACATCTGGCGATGGTATTTCACCGATTCCTTGAGGGGAACTCTCCCCGACTCACTCTCACCCTCAATGGTCGCAAAATTAAAGCCTGGGATCCCTTTCTCAGCGGGCATCCTTCCAAGCCCTGGCATTCGCCTTCGGCAATGGCGCCAGGCGCTCCTGCCGTGAAGGTGGAGTGTCATGTTCTGCCGCATCAGGATCACCTGACGACGCAGGAGTATCAACAGGCTCAAGGACCGGCAGGCTGGACGGCTCAGCAAGGATTTTATGTATACCGGAATGAGCGATTGCTGGTGGCGGGCAACTGGCTTGGACTTGGAAATCCCCGGGCCTGGACGAAAGATGAAACCCACCGCCTTGCGCGGATCCGTCTGGATATCCCTAATGATGCTGACATAGACTGGAAGATTGATATTCGTAAATCGATGGCGCGCCCGCCGGTTTCGCTGCGTCCCTGGTTAACTCAGCTGGCGCAATCAACACGCGATCGTGCGGTAAGGACATTTGCCAAACGCGGGAAAATGAATAAGCGCAAGCCCGGCGAGGAACTCGTTCATCTCTGGCAGGCGCAGAAGACGTCATCAGGTGTTCGTTACCAGATTTCGTTACAACATCCTGTCATCAGCAATGTCCTTTCGCAGGCTGGTGAGTTATCCCCACAAATTCAGGCCATGCTAAGACTGATTGAGGAAACCGTTCCGGTTCAGCAAATCTGGCTTGATACGGCTGAGACAAAAGAGACGCCGCGGACAGGCTTTGAAACCGCGCCGCCCGCAGAGGTGTTATCCGTATTGCAGGTCATGTACCAGACCCTGGTTGGTCAGCAGGCGATGTCACCGGCGCTGGCGAAACAGCATCTGCAAAATATGGAACCTTTCGATAATTATCCCGAATTAATTGCACAACTCCCCGACGATCAACAAGAGAAATCGCTATGAGTCTGAATCCCCTGGATGACACGCAACTGAGTGTATTGCAGATTGTGCAAACGCTCCTGCAAGGCCAGGATAAAAGCACGATCACCCCTGGCATTCTGCGCCAACATATTGACATGGTTTGTCAGATGAAACCGGAGTGGAGCCGGCTTGATAACCGGGAGATTCTGGTCGAAGAGTTGATCCGCCGTTATAGCATCTGGATGGGCGAAGATACTTCTCTGAGTAATGATGAAGGACATCAACCTTGGCTGACCGCAGATGCGAAACGCGAGTGGCGCTACTGGCATCGATATCGCCAATGGCTTGGTAAAACGATGCCCTGGGGAGTCCTGGATACCCTTGACCGTTCAACGGATCGTGTTCTGGGATTACTTGAGCAGCCAGGGCGGGAAGGGCGCTGGGACCGGCGTGGTCTGGTGGTCGGCCATGTTCAGTCGGGGAAAACCAGCCACTATACCGGTCTAATCTGTAAAGCCGCGGATGCGGGATATAAGATAATCATTGTGCTTGCGGGTTTGCATAATAACCTCCGCTCGCAGACCCAAATGCGTCTGGATGAAGGATTTCTTGGCTACGAGACGAGTCCACTCAGAGAAAAAGTGACCATCATTGGGGTGGGCGATATTGATAGCGATCCCGTCATTCGTCCCAATTACGTCACCAACCGATCTGAAAAGGGCGACTTCAGTGCCGGAGTGGCTAAGAATCTGGGAATCAGCCCCGAGCAACGGCCCTGGCTGTTCGTGGTAAAGAAAAATAAATCTATTCTGAAACGCCTGCATACCTGGATTGAGAACCATGTTGCCACCAGCGTTGACCCCGTCACCGGAAAGCGTTTTGTTTCGGAATTACCGCTGCTGATGATTGATGATGAAGCGGATAATGCCTCAGTTGATACGGGGGAAATCGTCTACGATGACGATGGAAAACCGGATGCTGAACATCAGCCAACGGCAATCAATAGCCTGATTCGTAAGCTTTTGATGCAGTTCAGCCGTAAGGCGTATGTCGGCTATACTGCCACGCCCTTTGCCAATATTTTTATTCACGAGAGCAATGAAACGCGTGATGAAGGCCCGGATTTGTTCCCTTCCGCCTTTATCATTAACCTCGGCGCACCTTCTAATTACATCGGCCCGGCGAGGGTATTTGGTCGGGCCGCCGCGGAAGGGCGGACCGGTGAACTGCCTTTGATCAGGCGGGTGAGCGATCATTGCAGCGATGACGGAAAAAGAGGGTGGATGCCGGTTTCTCATAAGAGCTCGCACTATCCCACGCTCGATACGCTAACCCATTTCCCGGACTCGTTAAAACACGCCATCGATAGCTTTTTGCTGGCGTGCTGTGTCAGAGAATTACGCGGTCAGGGAGATAAACACAGTTCGATGCTGGTCCATGTGACCCGCTTCAATAAAGTGCAATCGGTCGTTTATGAGCATATTGACGCCTACATTCAGGACGTGAGACAGCGACTGACGCGAAGGATTGGACACGAGCCTTTTTTACATCAGCTTGAATCACTCTGGCAGGCCGACTTTTTGCCGACTGGTCAGACGATTCGCGACGCCATGCCGCAGCAGATTCCGGACGACGCCTTTGCGTGGCGGGAGATCGTCGACAAGCTGTATACCGTGATCGAAAACGTGTCGGTACGAATGATAAACGGAACGGCGAAGGATGCGCTTGATTATTCGGACAGTGCGACAGGCTTAAAAGTCATTGCGATTGGCGGAGACAAACTGGCTCGAGGGCTAACGCTTGAGGGATTATGCACCAGTTATTTCTTACGCGCCTCCCGCATGTATGACACGTTAATGCAGATGGGGCGCTGGTTTGGCTATCGACAGGGATATCTGGATGTATGTCGGCTGTATACCACCGATGAGCTGATTGAATGGTTTGAGCACATTGCGGATGCCTCAGAAGAGCTGCGGGAAGAGTTTGACAATATGGTCGCCAGCGGCGGAACCCCGCGTGATTTCGGGCTAAAAGTGAAATCACACCCCGTGTTAATGGTGACATCCCCCTTAAAAATGCGTAGCGCGCGCTCACTATGGCTCTCTTTCAGTGGCACGGTGGTCGAAACGATTTCGTTGTTTAAAGAACCGGAGTACCACAAGCGTAACTACGCGGCCTTCCAGCATCTGACCGGGCGTGTCGGTTCTGGCGCGCCGATCCCTGAGAGACGGCGCGCAGAGAAGATTGAAAAATGGAAAGGGGTCATTTGGCAAAACGTCTCTCCCGAGCCGATCATTGATTTCTTAACGGAATATGAAACCCACGCTCAGGCCAGGAAAGCCAACAGCAAACTGCTGGCGGATTTCATTACGCGGATGAATCGTGTTGATGAACTCACCCAATGGACGGTGGCGGTGATAGGGGGGGGCGTCGATCGTCGTCATGCTGTCTGTGGCTTCCCCGTCCCGCTTATGATGCGTAAAGCGTCTGAGGGGGTCACTGACCGCTATTCTATTGGCCGTTTACTTTCCCCACGCGATGAAGGGATTGACTGCGATGAATCGACCTGGCTTGCCGCGCTGGCCGAAACGCAGCGTATTTTTCATGCCGATCCCGGACGCAATGAAGGGCGAGAGGAGCCCGTCATTCCTGGTGGCGTAGTACTGCGTCGGATCAAAGGATTTGGCATAAACGACATCCCGGCACAGCGTCAAAAAGGGCTACTGCTCATTTACTTACTGGACCCGCAACAGGCGTTGTCGGCAGCGGAATATCAGGACGATGCCTTGCCGGTGGTGGCTTTTGGCATCAGTTTTCCGGGAAGCCGCAGTGGGGTAACGGTGGAGTACAAAGTGAACAACGTACTGTGGGAGCAAGAGTATGGTGCGGCTGAGTAAAGATGATCTGCTGGCGGCCTGGAAAGCCTTAGATCGATCTCAGATAGACGAACAGCCCGGCGCTCAGGGCTGGCGCGGGATTCGGCTTTTTACGCACCAGGGCTGTAGCTTTCATGCCGGGCGTCGTCAGCCTGATAATGAAGAAATGCTGATTGCCGTGTTTCCTCATCCTCTTTCGCCGGGGTCGACGGCGCTGCCGTCCTGTAAAGGATTTCGCGTTGAGATGACCGGAACAGAGGAGGGGCGGCAGAACGGTTTGATGATCCGTCGTCAGCAAACGGGGAATGCGGATGTCTTTACGACGATGATTCTGGATATTCTCCATTCGCTCCTGAACGTTTCTGAACCGCGTCTGTTTGAAACCCTGCTCCGTCGGATTCGTTTATGGCAGGCGTTTATGGAGCGCGATACCCGTCCACTCAGTCATGAAGAAGAAGTGGGGTTAATCGGGGAATTGACGTGTCTGGAGCGGTTAATCGAGAGCGGTCTTGCGCCGTCAACGGCAGTCGAAGCATGGGTAGGACCGCAGCATGGCCTACAGGATTTTGAACTCGATGAACGCGCCATTGAGGTAAAAAGCACCACAGCAGAGCAGGGCTTTTGCGTAACCATCCACGCGCTTGAACAACTGGACTGGCAGCGGCCTGGCTCGCTCATGTTGTGCGGTTTGCGCTTCAGCGAGCATCCCACCGGCGCGACCCTGAATGACCTCATTTACCGTCTTCGTCAGCGGTTTGAGGGAAACGCTCCGGCGGCCTGTCTTTTTGAGGGATCGCTTTGTCACGTCGGATATTTCACTGAACATGCTGAATTCTATACACGTCATTTCTTGCTGACAGAGGCGTTTGCACTTCCGATTGAAGCGGATTTTCCCTCTTTGACGCATGCCAATGTCCCGTTGCCGGTGGTGAGTGCGTGCTATCAACTCGAACTCCAGACACTTATTCCTCAGGCTCAAAATTTTAACCATTGCTTGTCAGACTTTGCAGGATTACCGCATGGAACTTATTGATTTTTTACGTCAAACGCAGAACGAGATTCGCAAGGAATATCAGGATCAAATGGCTCAGCCTGGGGTTGAGTCGCCTTTTCCGGAACTGATTTTTACCGATATTGTTATGCGTCATATGGCCGATATCGGCATGACATTCGATGATGCCGAGACGTGTCACTTTATGGCGAAAGTCGGTGGACACAATGTGCGTCTCAGCGGTTATGCCTTCTCAGAAGATGGCGATCAACTTGACCTTTTTGTCAGCATTTATCACGGTAGCGACGAGCTTTGTCACGTCCCGGATGCTGAGACAAAAGCGATTGCCGGTCACTGCATTCAATTTTTGCAGAAGTGCGTTGACGGTAAATTATCATCCACGCTCGATCAGTCCAATGATGCCTGGCAACTGGTGACGACCATCGAACAGTCCTACACGGAACTGGAGCAAATCAGAATTTATGTTCTGACCGATGGTCAGGTGAAAACCCGCTGGTATCAGTCCCGCTATGTGGCCGGTAAAACCATTAAATTAGAGGTTATGGACATTGTCCGCCTGTTTAACCACTGGCAGGAAGGTAAGCCACGCGACGAACTGCAGGTTAATTTTGATGAGGTGGCGGGGGGCGCACTCCCCTGTGTCTGGATCCCGGATGAAATGGGTGAATATGATTATGCGCTGACGGTGGTTCCGGGCGAGACGCTGCGATTTATCTATGAAAAATATGGCAACCGGATTCTGGAAGCGAACGTTCGCTCATTTCTGAGCCAGACGGGGAAAGTCAACAAAGGGATTCGTGACACTTTACGCGAGCAGCCTGAGCGTTTTATGGCTTATAACAACGGCATTGTGATTGTTGCCGATCAGGTCAGGCTTGGCGAAGCGCCGGGAGGTGGTCCTGGTATTGCGTGGATGCAGGGGATGCAGATTGTCAACGGTGGGCAGACGACGGCTTCTATGTTTTTCACCAAAAAGAAATTCCCGGCAACCAATCTGCGTAACGTGCGTGTACCCGCAAAAGTCATTGTGCTGAAACAGACGAATAATGCACAAGAAGAGATGCTAATTGCGGATATTTCGCGCTTCTCGAATAGCCAGAATAAAGTCAATATTTCCGATCTGTCAGCCAATCGACCGGTACATGTACAGCTGGAAAAAATGGCAAACACGGTGTATTGCCCGGACGGATACAGCCGTTGGTTTTACGAGCGAGCGAACGGCAGTTATAAGGTTATGCTGGAACGGGAAGGTAAAACACCCGCTGGAATCAAACGGTTAAAAGACGCGATTCCTGCCTCTCGCCGGATAACGAAAACAGATTTCGCAAAATATCATTGTGCCTGGCTCCAGCGTCCGGATTTAGTCAGCCTCGGCGGACAGAAGAACTTTGCCGCATTAATGACGATGATCGACAAGGATACTGAGCGTTATGGGGATGAACTGAACATTGAGAGTTTTAAAAATTACATCGCGCAGGCCATTATTTATAAGAAAGCCTATAAGTTGATTAATT
Source organism: Buttiauxella sp. S19-1 (assembly GCF_022134725.1). Classification (NCBI taxonomy): domain Bacteria; kingdom Pseudomonadati; phylum Pseudomonadota; class Gammaproteobacteria; order Enterobacterales; family Enterobacteriaceae; genus Buttiauxella; species Buttiauxella sp. S19-1. The sequence continues at coordinate 9,039 of NZ_JAHWLU010000054.1, read as the reverse complement.
CACTTTTCCCCGCATTTAAGGCGAATATTGCCGCCTATACCGTGGCCGCCTATTCACATCTTTATGGCAACCAAACGGATCTGGCAGAGATCTGGAATCAACAGGGCATTGAGGAAACGATGGGCAACCGCCTTGTCAGCTTAGCCCATCGGGTGAATAGTCTTCTGAACGAATCCGCGAATGGCAGGATGATTTCAGAGTGGGCGAAGAAGCCTGAATGCTGGGAGTATGTGCGCAGCAAAATCTATTTCTCCGCACATGGAAAAATGGAAGACCACATGAGTAGTTAAATTGTCCACTGAGTTCATGATCGAAGCCCCGCGTGTGTGTTATGGGTTGCTCGTAGCGGGGCTTTGTTGAATAAACCGAACTTTTTCTTAGTTGAAGACTTAGATTACACATCATCTTACAACGCCGGTAGCCCCATGGCGCTTCACATCATCATTATTTAAAATATTCTCAGGCAGGAAACTGTTCTCCTGTGCTTTTTCTGTGCTCAACGTTATCCAAGTCTATCTATTTACTGCCAATTACAGTAAAATGAGTAAACAATTACAGCAAAGTTTCGCAATGCACTGCTATGTAACTCATTGATTCTGCGTAGAATTTAAAATCCCTCGGCGTTCGCGCTGTGCGGGTTCAAGTCCCGCCCCGGGCACCATGGGAATAAAAGCTATAAAATCAATGATAAAGCAGTGTCGTGGAAACCACCTTCGGGTGGTTTTTTACTTTCTAAAAACCACTTTTCATAATTTCACTTCATAATATTCTGTTGTCCTCTCACCACCGGAACGATCGCAATTTTTTGTCATAGCGAGCTGTCTGCTCCACATTTTTATGACCAGAGATTGCCTGTTTCTCGTAAAGATTCTCTTTCAGATCCGAAATGTCTTCTTTCGCTTTTCGCCACCGGCTATTAAATCCATCCCTGGTGTATTTATTGCCCGCTGGCTGGTGGATGATGTAGAGGCGGCTCATTCCTGAATTAAGCGGTAGCTCTTTTGCCATGCTGATTGCAGCCGTTACCCGCCGTACATCCGTAACGGTGAGTTGCTCCAGGTAAAGCGCATTGGCATTGCACGGCCAAACGGCAATAAATTGATTATGGCAGAAGCTGACTGCGAGCCATGCCTTTTCGGCTGGTAGGCACTTGACGCTAAAGCGCGTTCGGTTGTGATTTGTGAAGGTGAGATCGATTACATGACTTATACCCAGCTCGGCATAAATTCGCTGTCAGTGCCGTTCGGAGGTGGGAAGCCTTTCTATGATGTGCTGGTGAAGGAGTGCTACCTTGCGGAAGGGCAGGCCGAAAAAGCATTTGAGGCACTAATTAAAAATTGAGAGATGTGCACAATGTTTTGCCTTTTCACCTTAAAAAGGTTGATTTTATCCGAAGTTGTCGTGTAGCACGCTAGTGCGTGGGAAGTTGTTAATACCGCCATACACACATGAATCCTCGCTTCGGCGGGGTTTTATCTTTTCCGTGGGGTAAAATGAAGTCGCACACCGGACAGCGCCGGGATACCGATACCTGAGCGAGTTCAGTCATCGGTACAGAGTTCATTGCTTTCAATTGTGTATCTATGGGAAATCTACCGGTGTGGAGGCGGTCGTCCAGTCAAGGGTAATCGAAAAACCATTCTCTGCGCTGTCGATAGTGACAATGTAGCCTGCTGAAACGAATGAGTGAATGAGTTCGTTAAGATAACGCTGAGCACCACCATTTGCGGTGACTGGGTATTGTTCCCTGGAGAAAAAACAAGACAGAGAACCCAGCTTATGTAGCTTCGGGTCCCTTAACCCTCTGACAAGTTTACTTGCCATCATCTTTTTTTCCACTTCGGATTGCTGAGTCACGTTACACATGTTTTTTTCATAAGTTTGCCGCAGAAAACGGGCATTGGGTATAATCATTTATTTTAACATTCTTTTTTCAGTAACCTGAGAGCCATCAAAGGCAAATGGTATTTTTGCCATTCATCATCGTGTAAAGAGAAACCTTTGTGAGCGGACAGGCATTAAGTGTTCTGTTTTAGTTTTCGTAAACATACATACCTACAATGTCCGTATCCCGACGAATGATACGCGAAGTTTGAAGCAGAATGGAAAGGGAAGATGTGTTGTAAATGCAGTAATGTGTCTATTTTTAAATACATTACTTCTTGATGTAGAGTCGGAATATTAGATCGCAACGGATGCGGTCTGACATATTTCGATGATGATGTGCTGACCTCCTTAGCAGTCTTCATCATATTATAATGCAGGTGGTGAATAGAGTGCAGAGCATGAAATTATGCACCTCAGTAATTTGTGTTGAGCTAATAGGTAATCGAATTTGTTAAATTAATGAGGGACATGGTTAAAAAAATATCCATTCATAAGCAGGTAAATAATGAGGGTCGCGGTGGTGATATATATAGCCATGGCAAGCTGTACTAAATGGTTTTGTTTTATTTTTAAACCAAAAAATTTTAATATTTTATTTTCTTGATACATCTCGTTACCTGTTGTTGCGGGTTGTAAAGTTAAGTTGTGGTATAAACACACTCTCACTTTAATATTCTCAATAGCCACATAATACCAGTAAGATATTTAAGCTGGGATTTTATGCGGCGGCATCCCTGTGCTGATGTTTTGTATGCCTGCTATGCATTAAGTTATTTATTTTTTACACACTTATAAAGTGAAGGTGCGAATTGTGAATGGTGTTCTTGAAAAATTCATCGTGGAAAACATTTATTTTAAAATGTGTTTTTTATGGAATTGTTTTTTGAATATGTTAATAACAAGTTCCAGAGGTATTAGTTAGGGTTGCCCTACAAATGTTTTGCTAATACTTTAAACGGCACCGCTACGTCTGGCCAGTCACTTGAATAGAAGTAATCACATTATCGCCACACTTGAGAGTATTTAATGAAAATTTTGAACTTTCAACACTTTCTACTGATGAAGCTTACACACTCTGTAATAAAAATAATTTATGGTAAAACAAAAACGCGCTAAAAATTTCGATTTAAATACCTTGAGTAATACAGGGATGTGCCATGACACCTGCGACCTGCGACCTGCTGACCTGCTGATTAACACACCTCGATGTTAATCATGTCTTCATAAGCCACTACACTAAAAGCATTTAATTTTTAAGCGAATTGCGCCGCTTACATATTGTGTGCTGTACATTTTATTTATGTTTCAACGAGACAACAAATGGCTCCAATGATCTATTGTTCTAATCTGTTGAATTTAAAATGCTAATTGACCATGCGAGAATCTTATATATCTACGCAACTGATTTTTTAAAAAGGAATTAACGGTAAAACCATGTCGTCTATCGAAGTAAAAGCCAACCAGTCAGAAAATGTTTTCCCTTATCAGTTCCCCCCTCATCGTGAGGAGATTGACCTACTGGAGATATTGGCAACCTTGTTTGCAGCCAGAAAGCAGATAGTTGTCATCATGTTTCTCTTTGCCCTGGCTGGCCTGGCTGCCAGTTTCCTGATCCCGCAAAAATGGACCAGCCAAGCCATTGTTACCAAATCTGAAAAAAAGCAGGTAATTGAACTGACTCACTCGGTGACAAATATGGCAGCGCTGGGCGTAGACGTGAAAGTTGAAGTGGACAGCATCTATAATACGTTTTTGAAAATGTTTGATTCTCAAGAGTTGCGTGGAGAATTTCTTGCTCAATCGCCTTATGTTAAGGCGCTGTTGGACAATAAAGAAGTTAATAAGAGTGAGCTGAACCGGGCGATTACCATTGTGTCGGGGAATTTTAAGTCCCAGAACAACAGTGATCCGAAAAATACAGATAGCGCACCTTATTCTTCCTGGACCCTGAGCTTCACAGCCCCTGATGCCAATGACGCTCAGCAGCTGCTGGAAAACTATATTCAATTTATTGTCGCCAAAGTGAAGAAAAAAGTGATGGAAGATCTGAAAAACTCTATCGATCTAAAAATTTCGACAGAGAAAAGTAAGCTGGCATTAGAACGCGCGTATCTTGAAAATCAGCATCATATCAAGGTGCAACGCCTTGTTTACTCTCTACAAGTAGCCAACGCTGCAGGGATCAAAAAACCGGTCTACAGCAATGGTCAGTCGGTCAAAGACGATCCTGATTATTCTGTTGCACTGGGTGCTGATGGTTTAACTGAAAAGCTCAAGATTGAGAAATCCATTAACGATGTCGCTGAACTGAATGCACAACTGCAGAACAGTGAGCATTTGTTAACTCAGCTTAAAGCGATTCATCTCGGTGATGTTAATTTCACGCCGTACACTTATCAGATGCAACCTTCTTTGCCGGTGAAAAAAGATGGCCCGGGTAAATCCTTAATTATTGTTCTTGCAGCGCTTCTGGGCTTATTGGTTGCTTCGGGTATGGTATTGGTGCGTCATGTGATGGGGAACCGCATGGAAAAGGAACAGCTGATCTAAGACCTTTTTTACGTTTTATGAATTAATGGCTCCCAGAGGGAGAGGGAGCCATTGTTGTTTGTAGCTTCGTCTCATTCAGACGATATCCAGTTTCTGGCTACTTAGCGTCGGTGTTCCCGCCATATTCCTTCTTCAACCTATTACGTTGTGTCATTGGTAGTTAGGAGGTTCGCCTTTATTCTGGATAAGTAGTCAAAAGTAGGGAATATCCGATGCATACGCTTTGTCAGTTTGGCAAGTATGATGTCTTTGGCACCCGGTAAACCTTCCACATGCGATTTGCTTCCCGTCCTGCCTTTAGCTGGTCGTCCGTGACCGGCTTGATTAGATTCTTTATGTGACTAACCGAAGATCATTTTTGTGACTGGCTCAGGTCGACACCCGCGTTACGTAGCATTTTAAGTATTTCGTATAGAAGGTCACTGCGCGTTGAGCCGACAATACGCGGACTGATGACATAACCGGTCACGCTCAGCACAATGCCATTCGGCCCCAACTCCTTAAAACTCACTGATGGTGCAGGGGCTTCAAGAATCGATTCATGCTGACGATAAGCATCCAGCAATAAGGTACGAACCTGTTCTGGATCGATATTCAGCGGGAAGGTGAGGGTGATAGTCGCGACACCCTGTGCATTACCCATTGTGGCATTACGCACATTTTGCGAGATAAGCTGCGAGTTTGGCACAATCACCGTGGATTTATCACTGAGCTGGATCTCAGTGGCGCGAACGTTAATACGGCGAATATCTCCTTCAACCCCACTGATGCTGATCAAATCACCCACTTTCACCGGGCGCTCAGTCAACAGAATCAGACCGGAGATGAAGTTCTTCACAATCTCTTGCAGACCGAAACCGATACCGACCGATAAGGCACTGACTATCCATGCCAGTTTGTTCCACTCGATGCCAAGCATAGAGAAGGTCAGCATGATGATTAACACATAGCCAATGTTGGCAAACAGTGTCACCAACGAGGCACGCATCCCGCGGTCCAGCTTGGTTTTTGGCAGAAAATCTTTATCCAGCCAGCGACGCGTAGACCGTAATACATATAAGCCGACGACAAGGCACAGCAAGGCATTCATCACCCGGGAAGGGATAATATTTGAGCCTTCGAGTCCTTTTCCACCCCATATCTCTGCAACGTTGTTGAGTAACTCAAGAGGTGTGGTACTACCGAAAGTGCCATTTATCAGTGCAACCGTGGCCAGCAGCAGCAGCAGGGTTTTACCTAAACCGGTGAACAGTGTGTCGGCAAGTGACAGATGTCGGTCGTTGACGCTCAATGAGCTTTTGAGCATTTTCCCGCAATAGGTGGTCGGCGAAAATACGATGTCACAAAGATCCACCACAAAGTTGGCTAGCAGATACCAGCAACTCAGAACCAGTCCTATCCATAACAATTCAAAGCTAATAAAACGTGCTAGTGGGATATAGCCAATTAACAAGCTAAGTAGAATCACCATTGACGTGAGGCTTATTGCCAGATGAATAAGCCCGGCAATGGTTGATCGTACTTCAGATTCTTCACCCTCATCACGCATCATACGGCGTATGCGGTTGACCCGCAGCGGGGCGACCACGCCGATTATCCCGACCAGCAAGGCCAGCAGGCCATTACCCAACAGCGTCAACTCGATGCTTGCCCCCACCAGGGCATTCAGTTGCTCGAATGTGCCGAAGATAAAGATAGAGGTTGCCAGTATGGCTGGAAACGGAGCCAGGATTTTTACGACGGGATCAGCAATACCAGGTAAACGCCAGGAAGGTTGGCGGTGAGAGAGTAACGAGATCCCTAAAGCGGCAACCAACGATGAAAAATAGGTTAACCCTACCAACTGTCCGGCAAACTCATGCACCCAAAGCGAGGTTACGGGCAAACGAGTAAAAATATGGCACAGCAGTTGAACGCAGATCCCCAGCGTTAACAGGCACTCGAGGACGGTGACTGAGGCCAGGAAACTACGGCGAAAACGGCCCTGTGGCAGTACATGCAACAAGATCCAGTTGATAGGTTTATCCAGCACTCTGCGGCCGAATAAACCTATCGTTAGTGCCAGTAGCAAATAGACAGCAGAACCTATCTGCCACTCTTTGTCCCACGCTTGCTGCCAGGCATCACGCAGTTGTGACGAGAATTTGTTGAACCGTGCGACATCCTGATCGCTTGGGTTGAGCAGTGGCGTCCAGAATGCTTCACCTAACAGTGTTCCTGTGTTCAGTGCTATCTGGGTTTTTAGTGCACCGCGTCGCATTTCATCAATTTGCGCTGATAGATTTTGCGCACCAATGGCGATGACTTTGGCCTGCTCAATTTGTGTGGTGAGCAATGCCTTGCTGCTGTTTAAGCTTTTACGTTGGCTCACCACCTGGGTGGTTTCTGTTAACGTGCCGTTCGTGGGAGCGGGGCCTAATACCTCAAGTTGCGCCACGACTTGCGCCAGTTGTGGTTCCAGCGTTGCCATCAGTTGCTCGGTATCATTGGCGAGTAACTGGGCATCATTATTCAGACTGGTGAACTGTTTATCGGTTTTTGCGGTAGAAACCTGCTGTTTAAGCAAGTCCAGCCGTTGTTGTAGCTTTGGTAATATGCTGCTGGAATCAACCTTAACCGATGCTTGCTCGATGGACGGTTCGACGCTTTCATTCGCCCAACTCGTAGATTGGGCGAACAACAGATATGAAAAACATACCAGTAACAGGGATATTCGTAATCTTTTTTGCATAGAAAGCGGCGCTCAGGAATGCGAAAACATTGATGTCAGGGGATAAACAGCTAAGGAAACTTATTCGTCAGAAGAGGCATGCGACAAGTGCTTGATTCAATAGTTGAATAATGAATCTGTGTCACATTAACGGTAAGTTACTATCTGGATTTTACATAAATTCGAGATATGGATCACTATTATTGCCTCATCAAAGCGGAAAAAACCTTGTTGATGCTGATAATTACTTTATTTATTAGTGTGATATTAGTGGTGAAATTTTCTGTGCGAATTACGGAGCGATAAAGGTTAATCAGGTTGCCAGTAATGGAGGCTAAACGGTTGTTCTTTATGTAATTTACATATTCATCATATCCTTCCTGATAAAAACTTCATTTTTAGGTTAAAGTCGCTGCAATTCACAGGCCGAACAGAGCATAAAAGTCTGCCTGCTAAATTCGAATTAAAAATCAATCACTTTTTGGAGAACACAGTATGAATCATGGGCCGCTAAACGAAGAAGAACTGGAATGGCTGGATGACACTCTCACCAAATACGGGAGTGATGATTCCGTACTGGATGTCTCTGAACTGGATGGGATGTTAACCGCGATTCTTTCTGCACCGAAGATGATTACGCTTGCCGACTGGCAAGCAGCAGTGTGGGGTGGTGAAAAGCAACTTCCGCATTGGGAAAGCGCACAAGAACAGCAGCGCTTTAACGAGCTTGCTTCTCAGCATATGAATGATATTGCAGAACGTCTGTGCCATGCACCTGATCAGTTCGAGCCACTGTTTGGTTATCGAGAAGTGGACGGAAATGATTACACCATCGTTGAAGAGTGGTGTTTTGGCTACATGCGCGGTGTCGCGCTAAGTGGCATTACAGCTTTGCCAGAAACACTGCAAGGCGCGCTGGAGGCGATAGCATTACATGGTGAAGAAGCCAATATCGCTAAGCTGGAACAGATGACCGAAGAAGAATATGAAACGAGTCAGGCAGCTATTGGGCCAGCAGCACTGGAATTACATCGTTATTGGCAAGCACAGTCTGCGACAGAAACCGTTCATTAATCACACTTTTTAAAATATTTATTTCACAAACAAAGTATTCACTAAGCGAATACTTTGTTTGCTTTAATTTCCGCTAAACCATTCCTCCCAACGAACCTAAGTTAAATAGCAGCCTAAAAAACTGATCTAACTTATCTATACAAAACAAATACCTGACTACCCGTAACGCCCTTCATCAGCTAAATGTTGCCACCTTAGTTGAATGAAGTTATCTTTTACAATTCATAACAATCTTACATCGTATTCTTTACACTTATGGTATAATCAAAGCGGGAAAGGACTATATCAATAATCATAATTCGACTAAGCGCGAGTCTAACAATGCTGAGAAATTCGCTGAAATTTACCCATGGAGGGTATCCAGTATTTATTAAGTTAGTTGATTTCATTTGTATTAACTCGATTTTAATATTGAGCGCCTTGCTATTATCGATGGAATCAACTAGCACTGTATTAATGTTCAGCATTCTCTTCTCTACCGCGTTTTTACTATTTGGTGAATATACCGAGCTTTATCTACATCGACCTAAAAACTGGAGTGTGCGTGGCCAGTTGCGTTTGATCTTATGTTCCTTCTTTACTGTTGTTTTTGTTGAAGTTATTAGGTTTTTATCTGGTGGTTTGCAATCAGTGGGTTATTTAAACGCGCTGGAAAATAAGTTTGTTCCTGTAACTCTATTTTGGTATGCGATTCCTCTTTTTTTACTTTATTTAATCCATTTATTTATTCTCAAGAAATCAACGAAAAAGAACATTCGCGTAGCTATTGTTGGGGTGACATCTAACGGGCTGGCCGCAGAAACTGCATTGCTCAAAGA
>NZ_JAHWLU010000053.1:0-30215 GCF_022134725.1 Buttiauxella sp. S19-1 | reverse complement strand
CACTGCTGTTATGTTTCATAGATGTAAATAGCATGTGAATACTTTAGGTAGCAAAAATAGTCATTCGGGCAAAATGGTCATGTTCTGTGATGGTTCTCAATAAAAACGCCGGAAATAAAACGATTTCGCGGCAACTCAGAAAGTTGAAAATGACCGTTTTCAGCGTGCTCACCTGAAAACGGTCATCAAAGGGGAATTACAGCAGTTGGCTGGCGGTCGGGTAGTCGGTGATCAGCACATCGATATAACCGCCGTGCAGCGCACCACGAATGGCATTAGCCTTGTCATTTCCGCCTGCAAGCGCCACTACATGCGGGCAGTCGCGAACCTGGCTCAGTTCCATGCCGATAACCGGATCTTCTTCTTTGCTCAAAACCGGCTCGCCCTGCGCATTGAAATAATGCAGGCAGATATCCCCGACTGCACCGCGCTCGGCCAGGGTTTTCAGCATCGCTTCGCCATAATAGTTGCCCGAATTTTTCAGCAGCTGGGACGGCTCAAGCTCACCGATACCGAGAATAGCCACGTCCACTTCGGCGAATTTATTCACCACTTCGGCGACATCATCGCTGGCGACCAGTTTTGCTCGCTCTTCAACGGAATGCTCAATACTTTGCGATGGCAGCAGCCAGGCCGGGCAATCGAGTTGTGCCGCCAGGTTTTGCGTCAGAATGGTTGCTTGCACGTTACCGTTCGGCCCCACGCCACCGAGCAGTTGAATCACGCCGCGCGCTTTAATGCTTTGCGGGTGCAATTCATCGACCATCGCACGAATGGTCGAACTCCAGGAAGAGATACCGACCAAATCGTTTGGCCGCAAACGCGTTTCGACATAATGCGCGGCAGCACTGCCAATCGCATGCTTGATTTGCGCGGCGGGTGCCGACTCGTCGACATCCACCACAATCGCCTGGCGAATACCGTATTTTTTCTCCAGCGCCTGTTCGAGCGAGAGAAAAATATTAGCCGGCTGGATAACACTGATTTTTACCACGCCCTCTTTTTGGCAGCGTGTGATAGCGCGTGAGACAAATGACTGCGACAGGTGCAATAGCCCGGCAATCTCCGACTGCTTCATCCCTTCTACAAAGTAGAGCGTCGCGATCTTGACCAACAAACGTTGTTCGTCCTGCTTTGACATGAGCGCCTCCTGTTTCTCTACCTGATATTTTTATTCAACCCTGCATAAATAACAAGACAGCATTCCTTTTGCCGTTAATTCGTACGATTTGTGATCACATTCGCCTTTTTATCATTTTGATCGATTCCACATGGACAGAACCATAAGCGGGGCATATCGTTACATTGAATAATAAATCATGTTTGAATATATATTCAATGTGGAGATAAAAATGAAATTTACCCTACTGAAGACCTCACTCGTTGCTGCACTGCTTGCTTCATCTGCCAATCTCTATGCCGCTGATAACGGGCTGATTGCCATTATTACCCCATCGCATGACAACCCATTCTTTAAAGCTGAAGCCGACGGCGCGATGGCGAAGGCAAAAGAGTTGGGCTACACCACGCTGGTCGCCTCGCATGACGATGACGTGAACAAACAAAACCAACTGATTGAAACCGCCATCGCCCGTAAAGCGAAAGCGATCATTCTCGATAACGCCGGTGCAGATGCCACCGTCGGCCCGCTGGAAAAAGCGAAAGCCGCCGGAGTACCGACGTTCCTTATCGACCGTGAAATCAACAAAACCGGCGTGGCCGTGGCGCAGATTGTTTCCAATAACTATCAAGGTGCGCAGTTGGGTGCTGATAAATTTGCCAAATTGCTTAACGGCAAAGGCAAATATGTTGAACTGCTGGGCCGCCAGTCAGATACCAACGCCCATGTGCGTTCACAGGGCTACCACGACATTCTCGACGACTACCCGGATATGAAAATGGTGGCGCAGCAAACCGCTAACTGGAGTCAGACCGAAGCCTTCACCCGCATGGAGTCCATTTTGCAGACTCAGCCCGACATCGTTGGCGTGATCTCCGGTAACGACACCATGGCGCTTGGCGCAGAAGCCGCCTTAAAAGCCGCCGGGAAAACCAATGTCATCGTGGTGGGTTTTGACGGTAGCGACTACGTGCGCGATTCGATTATCGCGAAGAGCAATATCAAAGCCACCGTGCTGCAACCCGGTTGGGAACAAGCACAAATGGCCGTGGTGCAAGCCGATTTCTACCTGAAAAACGGCAAACCGCAATTGCAGGAAAAACAGCTGATGGACTGCGTATTAATCGACGACAGCAATGCATCCCAACTGAAAACCTTCAAGCTGGCTAAGTAATTCTGGAGGCTGTATGGCGCTCAAACAATGGGGTATTGGCCTGTTATGTTGCAGTGCCCTGTTGCTCACTGCCTGCCGGGTGGTGGATCTGGATGAAAACGGGCAACCGATTATTCCTCCCGATCCGAATGCGAAAGCGAGTTTCGCCAACCAGACACCCGCGCAGATAGCGCAACAAACCTGGAACAACAAAGTGATGACGCCTGCGCAGACCCATGCGCTGGACAGCAGCGCGCTGAAAACTCGTGCCGCCAGCGCCAATAACGAAAGCGTATTCGTGAAGGTTCAGGGCAAAGTCGACAGCGTTTCTCTGGATAACGAACGTGAACGCACATTGACCGTCACTGTTAATGATCAGCCACTGCAAGTGCAGGTCGGGCCGATGATTCGCGGTAACGCCATTCGCGACGCCACCGGCTACAAGTTCGAAGATTTCACCAACCAGGTGCAGTTTGCGCAGCTCTCAAAAGCCTACAACCGCGAAGCGGCAAAACACTTGCCGACAGTAGATGAAAGCTGGCAACAACAACCCATCACGGTGGTGATGGCCGTCACCCTGCGCAACGGTACCTTGAGCGATGCCGCAGCAGTTTCACTGGAACGGGGGCAACCATAATGTCGCAAGATCCGATCATTCTGCACACCCGTGGTATTTCGATGCTGTTCCCCGGCACCGTGGCGCTGGACAACATTGATTACAACGTCTGGCGCGGCAAAGTGAACGTCATCATCGGTGAAAACGGGGCGGGCAAATCGACGCTAATGAAGATTCTGGCGGGCGTTCAGCAACCAAGTGTGGGTGAAATCCGTCTGAATGGTGAAGTGGTGCAGTTTAACAGCACGCGCCAGGCCGCCGCACATGGCATCGGCATGGTTCACCAGGAGCTGAACCTGTTCGAAAACCTGACCGTTGCCGAAAACATTTTCCTCGGGCGCGAACTGCAACACGGTTTGTCGCCGATTGATGAAGCCACGCAGCAGGCACGCAGCGCGGAATTGCTCAAGCGTCTGGACCAGCCGATTTCGCCGAAAGAGATTGTGGCAAACCTGAAAGTCGGCCAACAGCAACTGGTTGAAATCGCCAAAGCACTGGCCGAAGACGCCGACATCTTAATTCTTGATGAACCGACTTCAGCGTTAAGTAAAACCGAAGTGGAAATTCTGTTCCGGGTGATTCGCGAACTCACCCGCCAGGGCGTCACCATTATTTATATCTCGCATCGTCTGGAAGAGTTAATGGCGATTGGCGACGTGATAACCATTTTACGCGATGGCAAATTCCAGGCCGAAGCGCAGGTGTGTGATATCGACGTGCCATGGATTGTGCGCGAAATGCTCGGCAGCGAACCAGTATCCAGTTTCCTGAAACCCGGTCGCAATTTTGGAGCAGCAATACTTGAGGCCGAACACATCACCTGCGTCAATTCTGCGGGAAACACTGTGGTGAACGACGTCAGTTTTCAGGTACGCGCAGGTGAAATCGTCGGCATTTATGGGCTGATGGGCGCCGGGCGCACGGAATTGTTCGAATGCCTGTTGGGTACACAACGCAATTACCTCGGCAAATTATGGCTCGACAGCAAACCGGTGCCACCGCGCCTTGCCACCGCCGAACGCATCCGTATGGGAATGAGTCTGGTGCCGGAAGACCGTAAACGTACCGGGATTTTCCCGATATCGTCGGTCGCCAGCAACCTGACGATTGCCAGTTTATGGCGGCGTTTACAGCGAGGTTTTGCGATTTCGCAGCTTGATGAAACGGCGGTGGTCGCCAGCACTATTGGCAACCTCTCCATCAAGGTTTCATCGCCGGATGTGGAAATTCAGGCGCTGAGCGGCGGGAACCAGCAAAAAGTGGTGATTGGTCGTTCACTGCTGACCAACCCGAAACTTCTGCTGCTCGATGAACCGACACGGGGAATAGACGTGGGTGCCAAAGCCGACGTGTTCCGCATGATGGTTCAGCTCTCGGAGCAAGGGATTGCGGTGGTGTTTTCCACCTCCGATCTCAAAGAGATCATGGCGGTTTCCGACCGCATTCTGGTGATGTCAGGCGGGAAAATTACCGCTGATATTCCCCGCGAACACGCCGAAGAATCGGCATTGGTTTCCGCTAGTGCACAAGGGTTCTGATATGAAAACGAATGATACTGTCGCGCTCAACGCCAGACCAGGCTCGCCGTTTAGCTCGCGGGAAAATCTGCTGCTGTTACTGCTCAAACTCCGCACCTTTATTGCGCTGTTTTTGATTGTCGGCTTCTTCGCCATCATGGTGCCGGATTTCCTCGCCATGGGCAGCCTGGTGATCATGATTAAACACATTGCCATCAACGCCTTTCTGGCACTCGGCATCACCTTTGTCATCATCACGGCGGGCATTGATTTGTCGATTGGCGCCACGCTGGGGCTGTGCGGCATGATTGCCGGTTGGCTGATAACCAAAGGTATTGTGCTGCCGATGTTCGGCATCGCTATCTTCCCAAGTGTGTGGGTGATTGTGCCGCTGGTGCTGCTGGTTGGCGGGCTGATTGGCGCGGCCAACGGCTGGATTATCACCCGCTACAACGTCGCGCCGTTTATCTGCACCCTGGGCACCATGTACATCTTGCGCGGGGCCGCCATGTTGACCTCGGGCGGTGAAACCTTCCCCGGACTTTCCGGTAACCCACAACTCGGCAATACCGGTTTTGACCTGATTGGCTCCGGCACGCTGTTCGGTATTCCGTGGGCTATCTGGATGATGATTGTGCTGGCCGTCGCCATTGCCTATGTCGCCCGCAGCCTGCCCTTTGGCCGCCATGTTTACGCCATTGGCGATAACGAACGCGCCGCTGAACTGTCCGGCGTCAAAGTCCGCCAGGTGAAAATTTGGGTCTACACGCTGTCCGGTTTTTGCGCCGCCATCGCCGGGATTGTGGTTTCCGCGCAGCTGGTTGCCAGCCACCCGGCAAACGGCACGGCCTTTGAGATGAACGCCATCGCCGCTGTGGTGCTCGGCGGAACGTCGCTGGCAGGCGGGCGCGGCACCATTCTTGGCACCCTCGTCGGCGCATTCGTGATTGGCTTCCTGGCTGACGGCCTGGTGATGATGGGCGTAAGTGAGTTCTGGCAAATGGTCATCAAAGGCATCGTGATTATTGTGGCGGTCATCATCGACCAGATGCAAAACCGCATGCAGCAAAAAGCGGCGGTCGTGGCCCAGAAAGCCATCATGGAAAGTAGCGGGAAAGTGTAGCGCATCACAAATCCTCAACGGCGGGTATTTTTTTACCCGCACGGAATAATTATTCATCTATGATTTTTAATGCAAGGGGTAACACTATGAATCCGTTCGCACTGTCAGTTACGGATCTGGAAAAGAGAGCACGCGCCGTCCGTCGCCGCATCGTCCTGCTCAATGCCAACAGCCCGGCAGGCGGCCATACCGGGGCGGATTTATCGCAGGTAGAAATCTTAACCGCCCTGTACTTCCGGATACTGAATTGTTCGCCGCAACTGATTAACAGCGACGAACGTGACATCTACATTCAGTCCAAAGGCCATGCGGTGGGTGGTTATTACTGTGTGCTGGCTGAAGCCGGGTTTATTCCCGTGGAGTGGCTGCCGACTTATCAGCATGCCGACTCTCACCTGCCCGGCCACCCGGTGAAACACAAAACGCCAGGTGTGGAACTTAACACCGGCGCTCTGGGCCACGGTCTGCCAGTCGCCGTTGGCATTGCGCTGGCCGCCAAACGCAACAACAGCAAGCGCCGCGTCTTTGTGGTGACTGGCGATGGTGAACTGGCCGAAGGCAGCAACTGGGAAGCCGCACTGGTCGCGGCGCATTACCAGCTCGATAACCTGATCATTATTAACGACAAAAACAATCTGCAACTCGCGGGTTCGACCAAAGACATCCTCAACACTGACCCGCTGGATGAAAAATGGCGCGCGTTCGGCATGGAAGTGACCGAGTGCCGTGGCAATGACATGGCTGATGTGGTCGCCACCCTTGAAGGGTTACAGCCGCACGGCAAACCGCACGTCGTGATTGCCAACACCACCAAAGGCGCGGGCATCTCCTTTATTCAGGGGCGCGCAGAATGGCACCACCGGATACCGAAAGGTGACGAAATCGAACTGGCGCTGGAGGAACTGAAAGATGAGTAATAGCGAACACCTGGCAACCGTAATGGTGAATGCCTTTATTGACGCGGTCGAACGCGGCGTAGACCTGGTGCCGGTCGTTGCCGACTCAACCTCTACGGCAAAAATATCCCCCTTTATAAAACAGTTTCCGGACCGGCTGGTAAACGTCGGGATTGCCGAACAGACACTGGTGGGAACGGCGGTTGGCCTGTCAATGGGCGGGAAAATAGCCGTCACCTGCAATGCGGCTCCGTTTTTAATCTCGCGCGCCAATGAGCAGATCAAAGTCGACGTTTGCTACAACAACAGCAACGTCAAACTGTTTGGACTCAATGCCGGAGCCAGCTACGGCCCGCTTGCCAGCACTCACCACAGCATTGACGACATCGCCGTGTTGCGCGGTTTTGGCAACATCGAAATCTATGCACCGTCCTGCCCGATTGAATGCCGCCAGATTATTGACTACGCGCTTGAGCATGTTGGCCCGGTTTATATTCGCCTCGATGGGAAAGCCCTGCCGGAACTGCACGATGCGGATTACCAGTTCAAACCAGGAGCAGTTGAGCAACTGCGCGAAGGCGACGATGTGGCCTTAGTGGCAATGGGTTCAACGGTGCATGAAATCGTTACGGCTGCGGCACAACTCGCCGATTTAGGTATTAATGCAGCGGTGATCAACGTTCCATCTATTCGCCCTTGCGATACCGCGCAACTTCTCACCATGCTTAAAAATTCACGCCATGTGATAACCGTTGAAGAGCACAACGTGAATGGCGGCGTCGGCAGCCTGGTCGCGGAAGTGTTAGCGGAAGCCGGGTGTGGCATCCCTTTGTTGCGGCTCGGGATTGCAGACGGTAGCTATGCTATTGCGGCGGATCGCAAGGAGATGCGTGCTCATCATGGAATTGATGCCGCAGGGGTCACACGTTCCGCCACCGCGCTTTGCAAAGGAGCATAGCCATGTCCAGCCCGGTAATTCTGGCTATTGATGAGGGCACCACCAACGCCAAAGTGGTGGCGGTGAATAGCAACGGGGAAATCTGTGCCCGTTGCAGTGTCGGCGTGGCAATGACGCACCGGGCACCAGGGCTTGCAGAGCAAGATCCCGTTGCGCTGTGGCGCGCCGTTTGCGAAGCGCTGAGCGGCTGCCTGCAACAACTTGGCTCCGCCACCATCGCAGGCATTGCGATAAGCAACCAGCGTGAATCCGTGTTGGTGTGGCAGCGCCATGGTGGTAAACCACTCACGCCCGTCGTCAGCTGGCAGGATCGCCGCTCAGAACAAACGTGTGAGCAACTTTTAGCGCAGGGCCATGGCGAGCTTATCACCCGTCTAACTGGCCTGCCCGTCGACCCATTATTCCCGGCGGCGAAAATCCGCGCCCTGCTCGACGCCATTCCAGACGGTGTGAAACGTGCCGCAGCGGGTGAGCTGTGTATCGGAACCATCGATTCCTGGTTGAACTGGCAACTGACTGCCGGACACTCGTTTACCACCGACTACTCGAATGCCGCTCGCACGCAGCTGTTTAATATTTACCGGGGCAAATGGGACGACGAACTGCTGCAATTATTCGGCATTCCGCGTGCGGCACTTGCTGAAGTGCGCCCTTCTGCCGGGCATCATGGCGAAGTGCAAATCAACACCATTCCAGGCTTGCCGATCGGTACGCCGGTGCTGGCACTGATCGGTGATTCACATGCGGCACTGTACGCCCAACGCAGCGTTTGCGGGCAGGTGGTGAAAGCCACTTATGGTACCGGCTCGTCATTGATGCTTTCGCTTCCCGAACCGGCAAACCGCAGCAATCGCCTGAGCACCACGCTTGCCTGGCACGACGGCGAGCTGAATTACGCGCTGGAAGGCAACATCACCCATACCGGCTCGGGTGCCGCATGGCTTGGGAAAATGCTGGGCATCAGCGATCCGGCAGAACTGACCCGGCTTGCGCAATCCGCAGAAAGTAACCAGGGCGTCTATTACGTGCCTGCGCTTTCAGGACTGGGTGCGCCGTGGTGGGATTTACACGCGCGCGGCATGATTTGCGGCCTGACGGACGCCGCCACCCCTGCAGTGCTGGCGCGAGCCGCACTGGAGTCGCTGGTCTATCAAATTGCCGATGTCTTTTTCGCCATGGAACAGGCAATCGGTCAACGGATCGAATCGCTGTGCGTTGATGGCACCGCCACCCAAAATCGCTGGTTGATGCAGTTGCAGGCTGATGTGCTGCAACGCCCGTTAATCATTCAACCCGCAGCTGAAATCTCCGCACTCGGCGCAACGCTGTTAGCCGGAAAAACCCTTGGTTGGTGGCAAGACGGTACACCGCTTGCCGCACTGGCCCACTGTGGCGAGCGTTTGCAGCCACGGGCAGAACAACAAAAAGCAATGCAACAAAACTATAAACAGTGGCTTGAAGCCGTGGCCCGCTGCCGCTTTGTGCCGAATTAACTTTTACTGGAGTGAAGCCATGTCTCGTATCCCAAAAGAATTAACTTTCGGCGTTATCATCGGAAACCGCGGGTTCTTCCCGAGCTATTTAGTGGCGCAAGCGCACGAACAGGCCGAAGCGCTGTTTGGCAAACTGGGTATCAAAACCGTGATGTTAAAAGATGGGCAAACGCATCTCGGCGGTGTCGAAACCCGCCAGGATGCCAAAGTATGCGCCGAACTGTTCCGCCAGCATCGTGACGACATTCATGGTGTAGTGGTGTTATTGCCAAACTTTGGCGATGAAAAAGCGGTGGCAGAAGCGATTCGCCTTTCCGGTTTGAAAGTCCCGGTGTTAATCCAGGCTGAAGAAGACAATCTTGACAAAATGGGCCTGGCGACTCGCCGCGATAGCTTCTGCGGGAAAATTTCCCTGTGTAACAACCTGCGCCAGTACAACATCCCCTTCACGCTCACCACGCAGCATGTGTGTGCGTTAAGCGGTGAAGTGTTCGAACAAGATTTACAGCGTTTTGCGCAAATCTGCCGGGTGGTGAAATCGATGCAGGGCGTGCGCATCGGGGCGATTGGTGCGCGCCCGGCCAGTTTTAACACCGTGCGCTATAGCGAAAAGCTGCTCGAAAAAATGGGCGTGGCGGTGGAAACCCTCGACCTGTCTGAAATCTTCACCCGCATCAAACATATCAGCGATGACGATCTGCGGGTGCATGAGAAGCGTGGCATCTTAATTGAAAACGCTGACGCCAGCGGGATCCCAGCCGATAAGTTAACCCAAATGGCAAAACTATTTGTGGTGATCAGCGAATGGGTGGTGGCAAACGACATCGACACCACCGCGATCCAGTGCTGGACCTCGCTTCAGGAAAACCTCGGCATTAACGTTTGCTCGATTATGAGCGTGATGTCCGGGCAGTTAATGCCGAGCGCCTGCGAAGTGGACGTGATGGGCGCGTTGTCGATGTATGCCCTCGCCAGCGCGTCGCTTAACCCGGCCTCGATTGCCGACTGGAATAACAACTTCGGCGACGATCGCAACAAATGCGTGCTGTTCCACTGCGGGAACTTTGCCAGCAGCAGCCTGGAATCTCCGTCGATGGGTACCGCCGATATCATTGGCACTACGGTCGGCAAAGAAAACACCTGTGGCGCGGTGCATGGGCGCCTGAAAAGCGGGCCGCTGACCTACTTCCGTCTGTCATCGGATGATTTTACTGGCGAAGTGAAAGCCTATGTTGGCGAAGGGCAATCGGTTGACGATCCGTTAGATACCGTCGGCTGCCGTGCGGTCATTGAAGTGCCACATCTGGAGAATTTACTGGCGTGGATTTGTAATAACGGTTTTGAGCACCACGTCGCCATGAACCACTCAGCGACGGGTGCGGTGTTACAGGAAGCGTTCAACAAGTATTTAGGGGTGAACTGTTACCAGCATCGTTAAGGTGAAAACGGTGGATGGCGCATTCGCTTATCCACCCTACAAACAACAAATGCGCTTCTTGTGTTGATTTTGTAGGGCGGATAAGCGCAGCGTCATCCGCCGAAATCACTCATATTGATAAACCACGCTCGTGCATCCACTGTGCCAGCGCGGCATCACTGGCGAGAACTTCCCAGGCATTAATCACGGCCAGCGGAATATCTACGTGGGTAATAAAGTCACGTCCGTTTGGCCCGTAGCCCTGCGCATCATCTCTGATTCGCGGGATTTCCCCCAGCGCCAGCGAAATGTAACGCTCAACCGGCCATAATCCTTTTTGATGCGGACGAAATACAGTCTGGGTTTCGTCACTGACCAGCAACGGCACAAACCCCGGCCAGCTGCGCCACTGTGGTTGATGTGCATCATTCTGCCAGGCACGTTCAAATGTCGCGACGGTACGGCGCTGCATGGTGGGATCTTGAATAACGATCGCGCTCGCAGGTGTTATTTTCAGCGTTTGCATCAAGTCATAAGTGAAGCGTGCGTTCTCGCCGCAGTTGGTGGACTTCTCTTCCGTCAGCACTTTTTCAGCGGGGATCTTCCAGAACTGGGTAGCAATATCTTTGATGATTGCAGCTTCAGCGCGCCCGGTGGTTGGGATAGTGTTATAGCGCGGATGTTTAGCGATGGCTGCGTATAAAAAGGTTGTGGAATGCCCAATACCGCCGGTAATGAGCAGCGGCAGTTCGCTGTTAGCTGCAAGCTCGCAGGCCGCATCAATGGTGGGAATGACGGCATTGCCTGCGAGAATAATCAGTTCGCCATCAGTCACCGCGGGCAGTGCATCAAACTCATTGTGAGAAAGCCACTCGCCCAATGTATTAATGGAACCAATGGTCGTGGCCTGCAAAGCTGGAAATGTTGTCGACAACATAACCCCTCCTTGTTAAAAACCAGCGCACATCATACCGCAGGCCGCGCCGTTACTGTATAGGGTTGCTCTGAGACTTCAATAAGCGTGGCGAAAACGGTGGATGACGCTGGCGCTTATCCACCCTACAAAACCGTTTTTCATAGGTCATACAGCAGCGTCATCCGACAAACTTGTTTAGGTGAGCTTATAAACCCGCGCTTCCCACGGATGCAGCCGATACAGTTCATCCACCTGCGGGTAATTCCCCAGCACACATTCGGCCCATTCGAGCGCTAATTCCTCCCCCGTCCAGCGCGCCGATTTCCCCGACATATTGCACAGCACCACGAATTCCGACTCTTCAAGCACACGTCTATAAGCATAAATTTGTTCGTGGTCTTCCAGCTCCAGCTCGTAGCGCCCATAAATTAACGTGTGCTCTTGTTTACGCAGTTGAATCAACGCGCGATAAAAACTCAGTACCGAATCCGGGTCTTGCTGCTGGCTGGCGATGTTAATCATTTCATGGTTAGCATTCACCTTAAACCACGGTGCGGCATCGCTAAAACCGGCGTTTGGCCAGCCATTCCACTGCATCGGCGTGCGCGAATTATCACGCCCGGTATTGGTGAGGAACGCGATGATTTCAGCTTCACTTTTGCCCTGAGCTTCCAGCTCGCGCCACATGTTTTTCGCAGAGACATCATCAAAATCGTCCAGCCCCTCGAAGCGGGTATTGGTCATGCCAATTTCCTGGCCCTGATAGATAAACGGCGTCCCTTGCATTAAGAAATAGAGTGCTGCAATGCAGGTCGCACTTTCCCGCCAGTGGTGCTCGGTGTCACCCCAGCGCGAAGTAATGCGCGTCAGGTCGTGGTTTTCCACATACAACGCATTCCAGCCTCTGCCTTCCAGCGCTTGCTGCCAGGCGGTGAAGATCTTTTTCAGGACCGCCGGTTCCGGGCGCAAACCGGCCTCTGGCTCCCATAAACGCACGTGTTCAAACTGGAACACCATATTGAGCCGCCCACGATGTTCGCCCACCCACTCTTCAGCATGTTCGGAATTCAGGCCGTTCACTTCCCCAACCGTTACGATGTCGTAATGCTGAAATACCTGCTCACTCATATCGTCCACATAGTCGAGCAACCCGTCATAATTGAGATGGCTTTTCATTGATGGCGCATAACGCAGTTTGTCGGGGTTCGGCGCGTCGGCAAGCGTCGGTTCTTTTTTCATATGGCAGATGGCATCAATACGGAAACCGTCGATGCCTTTATCCAGCCACCAACGCATCATGTCGTACACCGCGCGGCGTACATCGTGGTTTTCCCAGTTCAGATCCGGCTGGCGACGGGTAAACAGATGCAGGTAATACTGTTCGGTGTGCGGGTCAAATTCCCAGGCTGAACCTTTAAAAATCCCTTCCCAGTTATTGGGTTCCGCCCCATTTTTACCATCGCGCCAGGTGTACCAGTCACGTTTCGGGTTATCACGTGAGGAACGCGATTCAAGAAACCACGGATGTTCATCGGAAGTGTGGTTAACCACCAGGTCGATAATCAACCGCATCTCACGCGCGTGGGCTTGTTCCAGCAGGCGGTCGAAATCCGCCATGGTGCCAAATTCCGCCATGATTTGCTGATAATCGCTGATGTCGTAACCGTTATCATCGTTAGGCGATTTGTACATCGGGCAGATCCAAATGAGATCGATGCCTAGATCTTTGAGGTAATCGAGCTTTTCAGTGATGCCGTTCAGGTCACCAATGCCATCACCGTTGCTGTCCTTAAAACTGCGCGGATAAATCTGGTAGGCCACCGCCTCTTTCCACCAGCTCGCCATCGTTTACCTCCCGATTAATAAAGCAAAAGATTCATAAGGTTGGAGTTCAATACTGACAGCAAGCCGATCGCGTGGCGCGTAGTTGCTAATCAAACATTCGCCGTGCCAGTTCTGCATCTGATGCGGGATATCGAGCGTCAGGTGCTCAGCGGTGAAATTATTGATGACCAATAACCGCTCGCTATCAAGTGCTCTTAGCCAGGCAAAAACCTGCGGATGCTCGCGCAGTACAGGCTGGAAATCGCCGTACACCAAAACCGGGTACTGTTTACGCAACGCCACCAGTTTCTGGTAATGCCACAAAATTGAATCCGGTTCGGCGAGGGCCGCCGCGACATTGATCTCGCGGTAATTCGGGTTCACGGTAATCCAGGGTGTTCCGGTGGTGAAACCTGCATTCGGGCTATCGTCCCACTGCATCGGCGTGCGCGCGTTATCACGCCCGTTAGCATGAATCCCCTGCATCATCTCCTCATGGCTGACACCTTCCGCCAGCCGCTCTTGATAAAGATTCAGGCTTTCGATATCGCGATATTCATCAATGGTTTCGTAGCGCACGTTGGTCATGCCAATCTCTTCACCCTGATAAATATACGGCGTACCTTTCAGGCAATGCAGCGCGGTGGCAAGCATTTTGGCCGAAGCCACACGGAACTCGCCTTCGTCACCAAATTTTGACACCGCACGCGGTAAATCGTGGTTGCTCCAGAACAGCGAATTCCAGCCCTGGTGCGCCAGTGCGGTTTGCCACTTCTCAATGACCGCTTTGAAACTCGCCAGTTCAAATGGCTTGCTGCGCCATTTCCCGGCGTGCTCATCCCAAAACTGTTTGATGTGGTCGAACTGGAAAACCATAGAGAGTTCTTCGCGCTCGACACCGCTGTAAAGCAGTGCGTCAGCGGGCGTGGCGCTCCAGGCTTCACCCACCGTGACGGCGTCACCTTTGCCAAACGTGGCACGGTTCATCTGGCGAATCAGAGCGTGCAGATTTTTGCCATTCGCCATTTTCTGTGCGTCGACTTCTTTACCGATAAGGTCGATAACGTCCATGCGGAAACCGCAGATGCCTTTCGCCAGCCAGCGGTTCATCATGGCGTGGACTTCAGCGTGAACGCGTGGGTTTTCCCAGTTGAGGTCGGGCTGGCGTGTTGAGAACTGGTGTAGATAATATTCGCCGCTGGCTTCATCAAATGCCCAGCCACTGCCGCCAAAATATGAGTGGAAATCGTTCGGCGGGCCGCCATCTGCCGCAGGTTTGCGCCAGATATAATAGTCACGATAAGGGTTGTCTTTAGATTTCAACGCTTCGATAAACCACGGATGTTCATCGGATGTGTGGTTGACGACTAAATCCATCAGGATGTGAATGTCGCGCTGTTTGGCCTGCGCGATCAGGGAT
The DNA here is from genome assembly GCF_022134725.1 of Buttiauxella sp. S19-1. Taxonomy (NCBI): domain Bacteria; kingdom Pseudomonadati; phylum Pseudomonadota; class Gammaproteobacteria; order Enterobacterales; family Enterobacteriaceae; genus Buttiauxella; species Buttiauxella sp. S19-1. Next base: position 15,762 of record NZ_JAHWLU010000053.1, on the reverse strand, counting down.
TCCATTTGTGCCATGCTGCCAAATTCGGCGGCAATGTCTTCGTAATCAGAAATGTCGTAACCGTTGTCGTCCATCGGCGAGCGGTAAACCGGCGAGAGCCAAATCAGGTTGATGCCGAGCTGTTGCAGGTAGTCGAGTTTGCTGATGATGCCGTTAATGTCGCCGATACCATCGCCGTTGCTGTCCATAAAACTACGCGGATAGATTTGGTACACCACCGCGTTGTGCCACCATTTTTTTTCCACTTTTTTCTCCTTTTTTGTCGGATGACGCTGCGCTTATCCGACCTACGAACCGCGTCATCCACCCCAATAATCATCAGCTAAATTCGCACAAATGCCCGCCCGTCATTATTAAACAAATAGCAATTTTCCGGCGGTAGCCGCAGGCCGATACGTCTGTCAGCCTTAATCTCAAGCCTGAAAGTATGGCGCATAACTAACGGTTCGCTACCATAACCGCTGTTCACGTACAGTAAAGTCTCGTTGCCCATCTGTTCGACAAACAACACTTCGCCTTCGATATCCGCCTGCACCAGCTCGGTTATCTGGACGTGTTCCGGGCGAATACCCAGTTGCACCGCTTGCCCTTCTGGCACGCCGGCACTGTTTATCGGCAGCGTAATTTCCTGGCGATTCTCCAACATAACATCGGTACGCAGTGCGCTGCCGTGCGTTAACACACCGTGGATCAAATTCATTTTTGGCGAGCCAATAAACTGCGCGACAAACACGTTCGCCGGGCGGTCGTAGAGCTCAAGCGGCGTACCCACCTGCTCAATTTTCCCCTGATTAAGCACCACTATACGGTCGGCCAGCGTCATCGCTTCGACCTGGTCGTGAGTGACGTACAATATCGTGGCGTTGATACGTTTATGCAGGGCGGCGATTTCCATGCGCATTTGCACGCGCAGTGAAGCATCAAGGTTTGAGAGCGGCTCATCGAAAAGAAACAGACTCGGCTCACGCACAATGGCTCGCCCGATAGCCACACGCTGGCGCTGGCCGCCGGAGAGATCTTTAGGGCGCCGATCGAGCAAATGCTCAAGCTGTAAAATGCGCGCACTTTCTCGCACTTTTTCATCGATGATTTTGACCGGCAGTTTCGCCATCTCCAGCGCAAACGCCATGTTCTGATACACCGTCATGTGCGGATACAGCGCGTAAGACTGGAACACCATGCCAATGCCGCGTTCCGACGGCGAATCATCGTTAACGCAAACGCCGTCAATACGCATCTCGCCGCCGCTGATTTCCTCAAGCCCTGCGACCATGCGCAGTAATGTCGACTTCCCGCAGCCGGAAGGCCCCACCACCACCACAAACTCGCCGCTATTCACTTCCAGATCGAGCGGTTTAATCACTTCCGAAGTGCTGTTATAGCGTTTTTGAATTTTATCGAGCACAAGTTGCGCCATGGTTATCCCTTAATCGCCCCACTGGTTAGCCCGCTGACAATGCGTTTCTGGAAGATAAGCACCAACACGATAATCGGCAGCGTCACCATGACTGAGGCTGCCATAATGCTGCCCCACGGCAACTCAAAGGTCGACGCGCCGCTGAACATACTTATCGCCACCGGCACCGTGCGTTTATCGCTGGAAATAATAAACGTCAGCGCGAACATAAATTCATTCCACGCGCCGATAAACGCCAGCAAGCCGGTGGTGACCAGTGCTGGAGCCAGAATCGGCGCAAACACGCGGCGGATAATGGTCCAGGTTTTCGCGCCATCGACAATCGCCGCCTCCTCCAGCTCCACCGGAATCGATTTCATAAAGGTGGTAAGCACCCAAACGGTGAACGGCAGCGAAAAAGTGGTGTACGACAACACCAGTGCGCCAAGCGAATCATATAACCCAAGAAAACGCACCAGCTCGAACATGCCAGTTAGCACCGCCACCTGCGGGAACATCGAGACACACAGAATGGTGAACAACAGGAATTTACGCCCGCGAAACTGCACCCGCGCCAGTGCGAATGAAGCCGTAATAGACACCAGCAAGCAAATCCCCACGGTTATCGTCGCGACCAGTACCGAGTTCAGTAAGCTACGCGCAATACCGTTCGCCACCAGCGCGGTGACGTAGTTGCTCCAGTGATAACCACTCGGGAAGTAGGCCGGTAAAAACAGCTCCTGCCCAGTGCGCAGCGAGGTCAGAATGGCGTAATAAAACGGAAAAACACAGAACAACACCGCGCAGGTCGCCCCCCCATAAATCACCAGATTGTGCGCAAATTTGCGCTGCCGACGCGTGGTTTTCATCACCGCTTCTCCTTCTCGTTTAAGCGTGAGACGCGGATAAAACAGGCAGCAATGCCCGCTACCATCATAAACACCAGCACAGAGGCGGCCGACCCCATCCCCATATCCTGATAAGAGATAATTTGCTCGCGGGCATAACCGGAAATCGACATCGTGGCTTCACTATTGGAGGTGAGCACGAAGATTAGGTCGAAAATCCGCATCGCGTCCATGACGCGGAAAATCAGCGCCACAATCATCGCGGGCATAATCAGCGGCAAGGTAATGCGCTTGAAACGCTGCCACGCGCTGGCACCATCGACACGCGCCGCTTCGTAAAGATCGTTAGGGATCAGTTGCAGTGCCGCCAGCAGCATCAGGGCCTAAATGGTGTGGTTTTCCAGACATCGGCAATCACCACCGCCCACATCGACAGCGACGGTTCGGCAATCCATGCCAGATTTGCCTGATAACCAAATATTTTTTCCAGCAAATCGTTCACCACGCCGTACTGGTCGTGGAACATCCAGCCCCACATTTTGGCGCTCACAATGGTAGGAATCGCCCACGGCACCAGAATCGCGGTGCGGACTAAGCCCTGGCCACGAAAGTTCTGGTTCATTAACAGCGCCAGCAACATGCCAAGAAACAGCTCGATGCCGACCGACACCACGGTAAACCACAAGGTATTGCCAACGGCTTGCCACCACAGCGGATCGACCAACACCCCGCTGCTGTCGCCGTCGTGAGTAGCGTAATAATTTGCCAACCCCACCATTTGATACTCAGACGGGTTGTCGAGCATCGCATTGGTGAAACTGAAGAAGAAGGTGCGCACCAGTGGCCATCCGGCCGCCAGTGCAAGTAACAAGAGTGCGGGCGCCACCAGTATCCACGCGATACGGCGACGCCGCTGTTGGTATGAACGGGCCAATTAGTGCCAGTCCTTACCTTTCACGCGTTCAAGGCGTTTTTGCAGATCCGCCACGGCCGTTTTGCCGTCGCTACTGCCATTGAGCACTTTGAAGGTGACGTTGAAGATTGCGTTAGAGACTCGCGGATACTGGCTTTTGGTGGCGGTTGCTGGACGCGGTACCGCGTTGGCGAAGATTTCTTTAAACAACGTCAGATGGGGTGCGGCTTCCAGCACTGCTTTGTCTTCATACAGGGCCGAACGCGTCGGTGCAAAACCGAGATACTTCAACTGCATTTTCTGCGAATCAGCATCGGTGAGGATTTTCAGCAGCGCAATCGCCGCATCTTTGTTTTTGGTATTCGCATTGATAGACCACTGCCAGCCACCCAGCGCATTAGCTGATTTGCCCTCAGGCCCCGCAGGCAGAGGTGCCACGCCAACTTTGCCTTTCAGCGGGCTATCCGCCCCTTGCGAGAGCAAATAGGCGTAAGGCCAGTTGCGCATAAACAACGCGTCACCATTCTGGAATACCGCTCGAGACTCTTCTTCTTTGTAACCCAACGCCCCTTTCGGCGTGATTTTACCCATCCAGCCCGCGACCATATCCAGCGCCGCTGCCGCTTTAGGATTGTTAATGGTCACGTTCCCTTTTTCGTCGATAAACGTGCCGCCGCCGTAAGAATCAATCCACTCCAGCGCGTTACAGGTCAGCCCTTCATACGACTTGCCCTGGAAGATCATCCCCCAGAAATTTTTGTGTCCGGCTTTGCGTTCTTCTTCCTGAATTTTGGTGGCGATACGCGTCAGGTCTTCCCAGGTTTTCGGCGGCTGCTCGTTGTATTTTTCCAGCAGATCTTTGCGGTAATAGAGCACGCCAGTGTCGAGATACGCCGGAACCGCTTTCACCTTGCCGTTTACCGTATCGTTCGCCCAGGGGCCGGGGAAGAAATCCCCTTTCATGTCGCCAACCGCATCGGTTAAATCGAGCGTTTGCTTATCGAGCAGACCCACCCAGATGGTATCTGACTGGAATAAATCGACCGCTTTCTCATCTTTAGCGGCGAACAACTGTTGCAACAAAGCCAGCTTTTCGTCAGACGCCGCAGGGAACTCGATAAATTCCAGCTTGTTGCTGGTCTGCTTCTCGAATCGGTCTTTGACGTAGTTGCAGTATTCCTTACCGCCAGGCGAGATCGGGCATTCCATGCGCAGGGTATCGGCAAACGCAGCGTTAGAAACGCCCGCAAGCGCTAAGGTAATCAGACTTAACGTCAGCTTTTTCATGGCTTCCTCATTTGTTTTGACCAAACTGGAGGGAAAACAGCTACACCATTAAAAAAGCTAGTTAACAACCGCCTACATCAGCAACTTAGCTGGCTAATCTTTGTACGAAATCTCGACCTGGTGCACGTATCGCTATTTTTTATTTCACTTTTCGATAAGACAGGCTACGTGCAGAGATAACAGGAAAAACTGGCTTCAAGCAACGTGCTATTACGAACAAAATAACCGACAGTGGATTATTTGGTGTAATACATCAGTACTGTATGATGCCTGTAAGTTTATATTACATAGTAAAACTGCTTATTAATTGAAGGAATAATTATGGCAATTCACCCTCTCAGCACACGGATTAACTCTAATGCCCCAGCAGAGTCTATGTCATATGATTTGTGTATATATAAAATGGATTCAAAAGGGAATAAACATACATTTGTGGATGTGAAGCAACAACAGATTCAGGGTAATTATGAAACCCAGAAGCATTTCACCGAAAACATCAGTGACCCACTTTCGACAATCTGCATTATGGAAGTCACGCTTTACCAGAAAACAATGCTCCATACTCATTGTGTTTCACCGGTGCCTTTTACCCGAATGTACACGCTGGAGGAATTTTCCTCCGGTAAAGCCTTCTCTCCGCTTAAACGTGAAAACCCCTGCTATTTTATTTCGCAAGGGACAACCAAACTGTCAAGCTCGGGTAAAAACATCTTATCAGTTCAGATATCAAGCCATGAAAGGCCGTTTATTGCTGAACAATATCCGGTTGGCGATCCCCTCGACCCATTTGAAAAAAGTATTATTGAAGGGCAAATAAAGAATCGATTTAACCAAGTGACATTCCCCGATCAGAATGCTTCCAGTCTGTGCGGCCCTGCTGCCTTTTTTTACTGTCTGCAACAAGACCGACCCGATGTGTATGTCCAGGCAGCACAAGATCTCTGGCAGTATGGAAAAACAAAAATTGGTGAACTTGAAATCACTCCCGGTGACGGTTGCCGGCATCCTTCTGGCGATTTTTACGATGGGTATGGCAGACAAAAGATTACCGGTCTGGACTGGATAATGCTGGCAGGTTTGAGAGACTCAGAAAATTCGGCATTGAGCTTTGATACGCTCGATTCCCCCATAGCGGGGATCACCATGTGGCAAACGCTGACAGAATGGTTTGAGAAAACGGGATATGAAAAAGTATTCAGTAATATCGGAGTAACCCAGACGGGTATTCAGGGGATTCGTGAGTTAAATGACTATGTAGGGAAAGGTTATAAAGTTGTCACATTAATAAATGATGGGCTGCTTAAAAATAGTCATTCAACTTTAACCGTTCCCTCTCACTGGATTGTATGGGATGAATCGGTAACACAAGACAGCTATAACAATGTGCATCTAAAATTATTCTCATGGGGAGATGTGTCCGATCAGATAAAACCAAGAAAAGATATGTCATTTTTCATTAACCGATTTTTTGGAGGGCTGGTTTTTAAACCACTAAAATAAACATGAACTTATCTAGATTATTACTTATCATTATCACTTTTGGTATATCTGCATGCAGCCCAAAAGTTGAATATATCCCTGACGGGAAGATTCTAAAGGCTGCAACCGTTGGTAAGCCTTATTTTTTCAAGATTGATATATTGGGTGGTGCGGTGATTGGCGGCCCCGAGAGACGAGTTGGCTTTGTCTCACCAGATAATAGCGGGGTTTTTCTACGAAATTGTCCAATGGACGAATGGAGAATTTCAGCGAAAACGAGAGATCCTCATAATTATAACTGCGTAGAAATATATGGCACTCCCACAAAATCCGGCGAGCTAAAAATAAACATTGGCGGCGGAATGTACGGCAGCATGATCGCCCCAGCCAGCGAATTTAGTAAAGAATACACACTGAAAGTTGTTGAACCATAAAGTTGAATAGCAAGTGAAAAGGATCTTTCTCAGACCCTTTTCACCCTGCACTTTTTCACCATTCCAGCCATTCGCCACCGCGATGGCTGCTTTCCCGTACTGTTTCGATAAACTTCATGCCAGCCAGTCCTTCGGCGATGCCAGGAAGCAACGGCGCTTTGCCACCACGAATTTTAATCGCGGCTTCACGGTAGATTTGCGCGAATCCTTCCAGATAACCTTCGGGATGGCCTGCGGGTGTGCGGCACTGGTGGCGCACAGAATCGTGGTTGTTGACACCATTGCGCGTGACAACGTAACTATTGCCATGATGCGGATGTATTTCAAGGATTTCAGGTTGTTGCTGACGGAAGCTGATGGTCGCCCTGCTGCCAACGATGCGCAGACGCAGGTCGTTTTCAAAACCGGGTGCCACCTGGCTTGCCCACAAACGCCCTCTTGCACCATTGGCATAACGCATTTCGGCGTACACTTCATCGTCCAGCACCCGCCCTTCAATGCGCGTTAGCAGTTCGCCACGCACTAATTCTGGTTCCATGCCGCTGACGAACGCCGCCAGTTGCCAGGCGTGGGTACCAATATCGCCAATCGCCCCAGCGCCAGCCATTGCAGGATTACCGCGCCAGCTCGCCTGCTTGTTATCGGTCAGCTCTAACCGGTCGTTCAGCCAGTCCTGCAAATACTCAACTTCAATGGCGCGAATATCGCCAATTTCGCTATTGGCAATACGGGCGCGCGCTTCCCGGACCATCGGCAACGCGCTGTAGTTATGGGTGAGAATAAAGTGGCACCCGCTGGTTTCGATAACCTGCGCCAACGCCTGTGCTTCCGCCAGCGTCACACCAAGCGGTTTATCGCAAATCACGTGAATACCGTGCTCTAAAAAGACTTTTGCCACCGGAACATGCAGATGATTAGGGGTGACAATCGCCACCACTTCGATACCGTCGGCACGAGCGGATTCTTGTTGCGCCATCTCCTGCCAGTTGGCGTAGCACCGCCCGGCATCAACATACAGCGCTTCACCGCTGCGTTTTGCCACTTCTGGCGAGGATGAAAATGCACCGGCGACTAATTCAAACTGGTCATCAAGCCTTGCCGCAATACGATGCACGCCACCAATAAATGAACCTTCACCGCCACCGACCATCCCTAAACGTAGCCGTTTCATGGTTAACCCTCCAGCCCGAGCATACGACGCACCGCAGACACATCGCTTTCGTGATGCGCAAAGTCGTCAAAGGCATAATCGGCAACCGGAATAATATGATCGGCGATAAATTTTGCCCCTTCGCGCGCCCCCGCATCGCCTGATTTCAGGCAACACTCCCATTCAAGCGTAGCCCATCCGTCATAGTCGTATTGCGCAAGTTTGCTGAAAATTGCCTTGAAATTAACCTGCCCGTCCCCCAGCGAACGAAAGCGACCTGGGCGCTCAATCCACGGCTGATAACCCGCATAAACGCCGCTTTTTGCCGACGTCTGAAACTCGGCGTCTTTAACGTGGAAGGCTTTGATTCGCTCGTGGTAATGGTCAATAAAACCGAGGTAATCGAGGTGTTGCAGCAGCATATGGCTTGGATCGTAAAGAATATTGCAACGCGGGTGGTTATCGACCAGCGCCAGAAAACGCTCAAAGGTGACGCCATCATGCAAATCTTCGCCGGGATGCAGCTCAAAACAGACATCAACGCCCGCCTCGTCAAAACTGTCCAGTATCGGTTTCCAGCGGAAAGCCAGTTCACGAAACGCTTCATCAAGCAGTTGTTCGTTGCGCGGCGGCCACGGGTAAAAATAGGGCCACGCCAGCGCGCCAGAAAAAGTCGCGTGGGCATTTAGCCCTAAATTTTGTGAAGCGCGAGCCGCTTGTTTCAGGCTGTTGACTGCCCATTGTTGACGGGCACTAGCATCGTGCGCCAGTTCAGGCGGCGCGAAGCCTGCAAATGCCGCATCGTACGCCGGATGCACGGCCACCAATTGCCCTTGCAAATGGGTCGATAACTCGCTGATTTCCAGCCCAACATTTGCCAGCATTGCACGAATGTCTGCACAGTATTCCGGGCTTTGCGCCGCTTTGGTGAGATCAAAAATATGCGGTAAGTGTGTTGGGATTTGTAGCGCTTTGTAACCTAACCCCGCCGCCCACTCGGCAAGGGATTCCAGGGAATTAAATGGTGGCTTATCCGTAATAAACTGCGAGAGAAAAATGGACGGCCCTTTCAGGGTTTTCATTACAACATCTCCTTAATTAACACCGTGCGTTGTTCACGAACCGCAAGATCCGCCGCCAGCACCACAGCGAGGCTTTCAATCGCCTGCTGCTGATGCAGTGACAAATCGCTATCATCAAAAATGGCACGGGCAAAAAACTGTTGTTCCCGTTGGCACAAGGCAAAATGGTCCGGTTCATCGCTTGCTGTCACCCATTCATCCTGGTGAGCAAACTCACCCTGCGCGTTTAATTCGGCGTGATGCATGCGTAACGATTCGGTACGTGTGTGCGCCTCAACATTTGCCGATTGCCCTTCGCCCCCGGCTTCGCGCGCCACGATCGACACCGAACCTTGCGGGCCAATTACATCTTTAATAAAGAAGGCCGTTTGGCTCATCATCGGCCCCCAACCCGCTTCGTACCAGCCAACTGAACTATCTTCAAAACGCACCTGAAGCTGGCCGTAGTTGAACTGTTTTGGCGCGATTTCGTCGCTTAAACGCACGCCAATCGCACTCACCGACAGCGGACTGGATTGCGCCATCTGGCACATCACGTCAAGGTAATGCACACCGCAATCGACGATAGGCGAAAGCGACTGCATCAGCATTTTGTGGGTGTGCCAGGCGCTGCCGCTACTTTGCTGATTGAGGTTCATGCGCATCGCCAGCGGTTTGCCCAGCCCGTGCGATAGCTGAATAAACCGCTGCCAGACAGGGTGATGGCGCAGAATGTACCCGACAACCAGTTTCTTGCCCGCAAGTTTCGCGGTAGCAACAACACGTTTCGCCCCGCTCACCGTGGTGGCGAGCGGTTTTTCCAGAAACACATGGCAACCTGCCGCCAGTGCCGTCAGCGCCAGCGCTTCATGGCTATCCGGCCAGGTAGCGATGCACACCGCATCAGCCTGGGTTTCTTTGATTGCCTGCGGCAAATCATCGAACAGCGGAATGTCGGCCGCCAGTTGTGCTTTGAGGCGAACTTTTGACGCTCCGCGAGCCACCAGCCCGCAGAGCGTAAACTCATCGACTTGCTGATACGCCAGGCTGTGGGCGGCTCCCATATTCCCGCAGCCCACAACCAACACGCGCAGCGGCTTATTTGCCATGCTGCTCACCCTCTTTGTAATTGAAGCTGAAGAAGAAGATGGCGGCGATCACCACCGCTGCAATCGCTGGCATCCACCAGAATTGTTGCCATTGCAATAAGCCCTCCGCACCTTTCGCAGTCACTGAGCGGTTAAATACCGCGCCGCTGATTTGCGAACCAATCAACATGCCAAGACCGTAGGTGAACAGCACCAGCAGGCTTTGCGCTTGCCCTTTCACTTTGTTGCCCGCCACTTTGTCGGTGTAGATAAAGCCAATCACAAAGAAGAAGTCGTAACAGACCCCGTGCAGGATGATGCCGATGTAGATCATCCAGCGCGTTTCTTCGGTAATTCCGAGGGCGAACATCGCGTAGCGCAGGAACCACGATAACATGCCGATCAGCAGCATCATTTTGATGCCCAGACGACGGAAGAAGAACGGAATCAGCAGCATAAATAGCAGCTCAGACATCTGACCAAACGCCATCACCCCACTCACGTTTTCAAAACCAACCGCTGAAATAAACGGTGCGGCGTAGGCGTAATAAGCCGCCAGAGGAATCGAGATCAGCGTGGCGCAGATGATAAACACCATGAAGTGGCGCTGTTTGAGCAACGCAAAAGCGTCGGCACACACCAGGTCACGCATTGAAAGCGGTTTGCCGCGATCCGGCGCGGGGGTATTCGGCAGCGTGAAGCTGTAGATCCCCAACACCACCGAAGCGATGGCTGCCAGCGTGAAGATGCCGGTGCTATCTGAAAGACCGCTGGTGCCAACAATCAGCCCTGCGACAATCCAGCCGATGGTGCCGAACGCACGCACAATCGGGAACCCTTTTTCGCTGTTTGCCAGGCTGTGGAACGCCACGTTATTGCTCAACGCGATGGTCGGCATGTAGCAAAGCATGTAGGCGAAGACAACCCACAACAGGCCACTCTGCCCGCTTTCAAACATCCCTGGCAGCCACCACAACAACGCCGCGCCGACCAGGTGCAACACGCCGAGCACCTTTTGCGAGGCAAAGAAACGGTCGACCAACATGCCTAGCACAAACGGCGACAAAATCGAGGCGATTGGCCCAGTGGAATACGCATCACCAATTAATGCGCTCAGGCCGTATTTGCCCATCACCACGCCGAGGGTCACATACCAGGCACCCCAGACGAAAAACTCGAGAAACATCATTAACGACAGGCGTGGAATCACCCATTTATGAGTGACCACTTGTGCCCCAACGGCCGACTGAGAAGACATAAATCCTCCGGTACAGAGTATTGATTTAAGGGTAAGAGGTTATTTTTGTAATCGATTACATTCGCACTTCAATAAAAATGTAATCGATTTCATTTAACTTGCCATCATGCTGGTGAATTATTTGGTAGTATCAATTCAAATCTGGAATGCGGTTCACAATTCAACCGATCGGGCAAAGGATCAACATGTCGATAGATAAAGTGGCGCGAATGGCTGGGGTTTCTACCGCCACCGTATCCCGGGTGCTGAATGGCAACCCTGCGGTGAAACCCGATACGCGCGACAAAGTGCTGGCGGCAATTGAGGCTTGTGAATACCAACCTAACCTGCTGGCGCGCCAGTTGCGCACTTCACGCAGCCGCATGTTGCTGGTGCTGGTGTCCAACATCACCAACCCCTTCTGCGCCCGTGTGGTGCGTGGCATCGAAGAAGAAGCGGAAAAACACGGTTACCACATTCTGCTGTGTAATTCTGAATCGCGTCTAACCCGCGAATCGGCCTATTTGCGCCTGTTGAGCGGCAAAGTGGTCGATGGTGTGATCACTATGGATGCCGTCAGTTGTTTACCTGGATTAACGACGCTAATCGGTGACTCGCCGTGGGTACAATGCGGCGAAGGCGACCCCGGTTATCGTGCCTCGTCGGTGACTATTGATAACTTTAAAGCGGCTGCCGCCGCCGTCGACCACCTGAACAGCGCGGGTTACCAACGCATCGCTTTGATTAACGGCGATTTGCGTTATCTCTACTCCCAACAACGTGAAGCGGGTTATCGCGCATCCTGTGGCAAAAACTGGCAAGCGGTGGTGTATGCCGATGGCCTTGAATATCAGGCAGGCGTGCAGGCAATGGCCGAACTGTTCACCCTGCCAGAACCGCCGGATGCGGTATTCGCGATATCCGATGCACTGGCCGGTGGTGCGCTGCATTACGCCCATGAGCAAGGCCTGCGTGTACCTGAAGATGTGGCGATTATGGGCTTTGATGGCGTACCGTTTGGCGCAGTGACCTTCCCTCCTCTCACCACCATCGAACAACCGATGCACCAGCTCGGCGTACGCAGCGTGCAATTATTGCTCGAGCGTATTGATAACCCGGAAGTCGAAACCGTGAATGAGATTCTGGACTGGAAACTGGTGGTGCGTGGGTCGGTGTGACGTCTATACCCTTCATACTTCAAGTTGCATCTTTGTTGGCTACGCTTACTCGCCCGAATCACTTAGTTTACTAAGCTCATCGGGACTCGTTCTCTTGCCGCCGCGATGCAACTCAAATGATTTTGGGTCTATAAGGTAGCTGAGCATTGAACTTCATCATCTGAAGTTCAATGCTCATTCCTGACTATAGGGCCGGGTCAGTCCCATCATGGTCACCTAAAGTTTTTCTGTAATCACACAATTGAGCGCTGTTCAATGGTTATGTTCGTTAACCAGAATTGCGCTTTAGATGAACGAGTACCATCTTCAGTTCCAAATACGTCCTCACAATATATATTTGTATCCATAGCCTTTTTGGCTGCGTAAAGCTTATCTGCTCTACGTATCGTCCCGAATGACTGGAAAATGACTTTCCATTTCGCATCACTGAGTAAATCAGCGAGGGTGTACGTTCTTATATCCGAGTTATTACTTTTATGTTTATCAATGATAAATTGATCGATTGCACTACGATGTAGTATATAAAGAACAACACCATTGCCATCAATAATAGGCAACCTATTTCTTCCTGTTGTTTCCAATTTCTCTTCTAACACATTTTTCAGTAAATTAAGATTTGCGGCATCTCCAGGATCTTTTAATATTAAAGTTGTCACGTCAGTAGATGTCATATCAATAGCCACATCTTCCGCACTGATTTCACTTAGTTTTTGATCGCTGGTTAAGTGTCTGATGATCTGATTGGTTTGCTGAGTCGCAGCATCCATACTTTTTTGCGTATAATAAAATGCCAGCACAGTACCCATCCAGGTTGCCAAAAGTGGAAGAATTATATTAAGTATATCTTTAGTGTGAGCAAATCTTTCCTTTCCCGCAGGGTCATACAGGCCAACTATAATAGCAGCGGAGCTTAAAGCAGCAATTAAAGCCAACACAATACAGACAACGATAATACTCAGTTTATTACGTAACTTAGCTGTAATAAATGATTCATTTTCAATGTTAGTTTCCATGATGTTGCACCTTGCAAGTTAATTTTAGTCCCATAACCCTGGATAATATCAAGGGGTGTATCTATGATCTGCATATGCGTCCCCTTGGTACTCAACTAACTATTACAATGGCACAATGGATAAACTGTCATACAAAAGTTTAAATTTTTTAATTTGTTAATGCGGAAGTATTAAAGACTGTATATACCCGTCATCCTTCAAGTTGCAGGGGTGTTGGCTACACTCACAAATCCCAGTCACTTACTCAGGTAAGCTCCTGAGAATTTGCTCCCTTGCCGCCTACCTACAACTCGAATCATTTTGGGTATAGATGATACTTTAAATATGTTAAATCTTGCAAAGGGTGGGCGTATGAATCACTTTATCCATTACATTAGAAGAAATATCCTTCTTCAAAAAAATGATGACATTGTTGCCCCGCCATTTTATGCGGCAAGAAAAAAAACTCCGGAATCTATATATTATCCCACTTATCACATAACAAGGTCTACGCAGGGGCCTGCAAGCCGCATTAAGCCAGGGGATGTTATCTGGATTGTCGCTCAATTGTATTCCCCTTGGGATTCTTGTTGGCAGCAGTTACCCCCTGGTTTAGACATGAAACTTATCGTGAAAAGCATTAGCCAAAAAGTTGTCAATGACCGCCCGTTACTGCGTTTTAGAGCCGCAGAAGGGTCAATGTGGTTTCCATATAAAAATGCCGTTGAGATTTTGATTGAATTGCAAACGTTGAACCAAAATAATACCGAGATGCGTTTATGGGGAAATCCAGAACAACAAATTGGTTACTATTTGCAGAGCATTAGGCAGCTAAAAGATGGAGCTAAACTTCAGGAATGGGCTTCGAATATCAATCTGGAACCCTTTGATTTTATCAGTTACAGAATTAAAGATGGGACATTCCAGGCATGGCTTCAGGTTGCCAAATTGATCCATGAAGAAAAAGTTGTATTTTGGGACCGCTGGACATTACCGAGGCGTATGGTCGAAAGACGCGAGTTTATCGATGACAAGATTTTAACTGACTTCCTTCAGCAAAAAATTCAGCAGTGTCGCCAGGTGATACCTATTCAAACCGATCTATATGGTGCACCGGGAAGCTATTCAGCACTGGAAAAGGCATACGCAATAGGTTTAGGAAAATTAAAACCTTGAGAAACAATTAACACTTTTCCACCATATATTTCTACAAACTAGCCATCCTCATAGCAGCTGTAGGCAGCTTCAAGGTAGAAGCGGACATGATCAGAGCAATACCCTGCGATAATCAAACGGCTGGACAGTTCACCCCGAGATGCTGAACATGCCCAGCATACAGAAAAAACCCCGTTCCTTCGGGGTCTAACACTTTATATAAAAAGGTTAAAACTCACGCTCCAAAACTATCGGGAAGTAGTTTAATCTCAGCCAAGTACTTTCATGGCTTCTTCAAGTCCATAACCAAAATAATCGGTCAAATAATCTGAATTAAAATTCTTGTCTTTCCAGCAGTTTTCTAATGGCAGACTGACCAATTCCGTAAATGGCTCGTCGTATTTATTGGTTATTTTAGGGCGTTTAGAAACATCGAGATTATTGAACCCTTCAACCAAAGCAGGTACGTTTTCAGTTTCTACGATAACAAATTTAGCACCCACAGCTTTTTTATGGGTAATCTCATTGCCCCATGGTTGATGGTTTTCAAGTTTAATACCCGTTTCTTCTTCAAGCTCACGAATAACGGTACCGAAGCTATTTTTATCTCTATTTTCAAATTTCCCGCCGGGGAGATGATATCCACGGCGTTCCTCGGGTGGATTTCCCGACTTGCCACCTTTGGCAACGAGCACGTATTTCCGATCAGTGAGTATGAGATATATTTTAGCCATAATTAATTCCTGTATTTATATATGAACAACTCTCACCGCACAGGCAAAGACTCAGATTGCCTGTGAGGGAGATTCTTATGCTCAGCTAATTAAATGTATTTTCTACAATGAAGTTATTTTATTGCTGAAAACATCTAGTGACTTATGACCCACTGATGGTTCAAATTGCTCGTGTGAATCAAGATTTAATGCAAAATCAGATACGTGATTAAGAGGTTTTGATTTTGGATTGAATACATAATAGAGATCCTGGCATTTTTTAAGCATGCCAGCAGTATCAATGTCTTTATTTTCTGCTTTAACCGTCACTTGATATACCTGGATAAAATCATTCAGTGTGACTTTGCTCATGTCGACAATTGAACGGTAGAGCACAAATGAGCTGACCTTATCGCATTTTGATTTCAATGATGTAGATGTCACCGTGCGTGACCACCCAGCAAAATCGAGGCGAACCATTGATGCACCTTCAAGAATAGCGCAATACCTGAGTACTTCGCTTTCAGAACCCTCAGTTGAACCAAAAAGAATATTGACAAACCCACTAACTATTGTTGCAACAGCAGATTTATTGTCGCCTGCAACGAAATCTGATACCGAATTATTCACAACGTCAGTAATATTTTTTGCATTATCTGACGTAAAGGCTTTTGTTTGATAAATAAAAGATTGTATTGAACTTATGGGAAACGTTCTATTGGTACCAAGCCCTGCCCCTAATAAATCTGTGTTTATTTTTTCTGCGTAATATTGAGTCTTTGACTGACCCAGAGCCATGAGAGTATCAAGATGAGCTGAGCACTCATCCCT
>NZ_JAHWLU010000052.1:0-30521 GCF_022134725.1 Buttiauxella sp. S19-1 | reverse complement strand
GATCTGTAAATCACTGGCGATCTTTTCTGTGGTATCACCACGATAAAAATGCGCCGCAATTTTGACCTGTTGCGGTGATAACGTGCGATGGCGGCAATCCAGGCAGCTCCATTGTTTCTTTTGCTCCTGTGCGGCCCGGCAATCCTCCCAGCCGCGCATAATTGTGGTTTTAGTTTTATTCACCGGCTCAGCGCGGTTCACAAAGGCAATATCAGTAATGCATAACGGTAACTCTGCGTAGCGCGGGTTTTTACTACCTTCATATAAGCCAATGACCAGGCTGTTTTTCCTGCGGGTGTGCAGTAAGGGCTGGCAAATACAGCTGACGCCGACATCATAATTTTTAAAGATAATATCCGCCGTGGCGATATTGGTTTCGTTTAACGTAACAATCTCGACTGTTACATTCATTTCTGCTGAAAATATCTGCTTCAACAGCATTTCCAGTCCATGGCGATATAAAGCATTTTGCTCATCAATAACAATTTTTAACATACCACTGCCCCAGCAAGAATCGACAACAGCAATTTCCTCGAACACCCGTTATTGATTAAAAATCAACGCCAGATTCCGGCAATAAACTCCATACCATGCACCCTATAAGCGTAGCGATAATTAATCCTTTAATCAGATATGGTCCATAGCGATATAAAAAATACATATCAATATTCCTTACTCTTTTATTACTGCGGCTACTGGTAGGTGAACGTCATGGTGACCACACTATTAATGGCTCCTGAACCCACATTCCCGCCAGGCGTGATGACCCGAGCAGCCAGGCCAAACGTGGCGGTACGCAGAGTGGGATCAATATTTGACGTCATGGTGGTGCTGTTGCCTTTCGCCAGTGTACGGTTGCTGTTATCCACCATTTGAATCGCCATGTTTGTCGCGCTGCCTGACGATGTGGCATTTTGATAGAGCGTGGCATCCGTGGGATAAGGTGTTCCCTGGAATGTGACCGTTGCTGTGACAAGTGCTGCCGGGCAATTGATCAGTTTAACGGTGAACGGTACCCACGCTGAAGCCGAGCCCGCCGTTCTGAGATCGGTACCAAGTAGTTGCCCAAAGTTAATATTCTGACTCACTGAACCTGGGTCAACCACACAAGGTGTGGGCAGTATTCGGCCTGTCACATTAATATTCACTATATCTGCGGCAAACACTGGCCCAACAGAAAATACGCTGGACAAGGCAACCATTAAATACACTTTAAGTGGCAGCATATTCTTCCCTTTTTATTATTGATAAGCCATGGTCACAGTGGCCGTTGCATTGGCTGTACCGGGCACCACCGTACTGGCGGTCTGATAATATCTGGCGGTGAATGGCACATTTAATGTGTCCCCCGCATTAACCACATTGCCGGCTGAGAAATAATTATCAAACACCGCTGGGCTGCTGTTATAGAGTAATTGGATACCAATCCCGCTGGCATTATTCGCACCCGCTGTTAATGCCATCACCGCATTGGGTTTCGAAATATAGGCCGCAGAGGTCATATTCATCATCACATTCACTGGCGCATTACAGGTTACCGGCACATTAAAAGCCTTATCCCCGGCGGTTGATCCAATACCTGAAAAATTAGCCACGATCATATCGTCTAATGGCACCGGAATATTGGCATCCACTGAACAAGAAACAGCGCGATAATAAAGTGTGCCGGTATAGGAAACCGAACTATCAGTATTGCTACCCAGACCATAACCGGTGTTATACATCCCGATACCAAACGTGGTTTGTCCTGGGGCCATAGCACCACTGCCAATAGTATTGCTGGTTTTAACTAATGCCAGAGTCATACTAATTGAATAGGTTTTGGCACTGGTGTTAGAGATATAACCTAATGGAGTATTTCGTGTATCACACGACCCCCCTGCCCCCGTTACTCTCTGACCACTCGAGTTAATGAGGGTAATACCCACGCCAGCCACCCCGGTATTATAGACGCCAGGCATACCCGAAACTTCAGTTCCCGTTCCGTAATAACAGGTGATAATCGCAATCCCCTGCGGCACCGCCGATATTGTCGAACAGTTGCCTGAGAAACTGAATACGCGTTCAGTACCGGGTATGGTTGAACCTATTGGCAAGGTTGAATCCACCGCCGTTGACGATAACGTCGCGATACCCGGTATCGCTGGCGTAGAGACACATCCGGTATTAGCAGCGAATACATTGGGGGAGATTAAACACAGCCCCAATAATAAACTGCATAGCATCATTATTCTTTTGGCAATAATAAATAAGCCCATTTCATTCCTCACTTGCACTGGCCATTAACGGTCTGGATGCCAGCCGTGTTATTTGTCTGTTTTGACAGGGAATAGGTCACCTGGCATTTTTGACTGGCATCGCTACCCCAGGTGACATTCAACGTGCCGCTGTCCGCCATCCCGGTCAGGTAAACCTGCCCTGCATCACCAACGATAAATGCCTGTGCGATTTTTTGAGTGGGGTCGCTCACCATTGCGCCAAACGGTACGGTTTGACTACCCGGACGGAGTAATGTCATCAGCACACGTTGGCCGACGTTCGCTTCAAAGTTTGCCCGCACCACCGCACCGCGCGTTGGCACCACGTTCTGGTCGGTGAGTGTCAGATCCACATTGTCCGGCAACGTTTCTGAATTTAATTGCAGACGGTCTTTGCGATACGGGCTGGTGTACGGAACAATCGCGTAGCCTCGCCAGTCGGTCTTCACGCCAGTTTGGTTATTGACTCCCACACCGCTGGCACCCGGCGCTTTCACCAGCGCAATGGTTTCACCTAACGGCTGACCAAACGTCACGCCATCCTCATGCACGACAACCCCGCCTTGCACGCCGTAATTCAGGCGTTGGCTGTGGCGGTCATAGCCATAACCCCCCTCCACTTCGCCGTAAGTACCACGGTAATCGGCATTCATGTTGCCGCTGTTACCCGTCCCCTCGGTGCCATAACCTTCCTGCACGCTCCAGCTCAGGTTATTGTCCGCAAGTGCCGTTCCGTTAAGGCCAACGCTCTGGGTGGTATTACCCTGTTTGCTGGTATTTAAGTTGTAACTGGCCCAGGTATTGGGCAAGAAACGACTTAATGGCACGCTGATATTTAAACTAAATATCTGGTCACGATCGTAAATACGCCCGTGGCCTGCTGCATCACTGCTATTACTCGCCTGTGAGTTTTCGTTGTAGCTGTAATTAAGCCCGTAACTGACGTCATTCCAGTTGTTGTTATATCCAACCCCAATTGAACGCATGGTACGATGGCTATTCCAGTAGTTTTCACTGACCCAACTTAATGATAATGAACCTGCGTTTTCCCACAGATTCTGGCTAATCGTCATCTCGCTACGGTTGCGGCGTCTTTCAATAATTGGGCTTGGGGTGCCGTCGCGCCAGGTATCCATCACTTCCTGGAGGGTATAAAAACCATTGGTCGAATAACGGTAACCGGCGATAGCAAAGTTAGTGCCGGTCTGGACGATATTCTTGCTATAACGCACGCGCCACGACTGGCCGTTATCTTTTGGCTTATCCTGCATGGTTGACCAGGCCTGAGTCACGTCAGTTGAGACGGCGCCAAAATCACCAAAGTTTTTCCCGACACCCAGCGCCAGTGACTGATAATGGCTGGCAAACTGCCCGCCGCCATAGCCCGTGAAACCAGCAGGTAAACCATAAATAGCCGTCCCCTGGGTGAATGGGGTTTTATCGACGCTGCCGTCATAAGAGCGATACTGGCCGCTGGTCAGACTGTATTTCAGCCGCCCTTCACGTTGCAGTACCGGCAGCGAAGCAAATGGCACCACCAGCTGCTGTTCACTCCCGTCAGCCTCTTTAATAGTGACGTACAAATCGCCAGACCCACCGGTTGGGAACATATCCGTGATTTCAAAGGCACCCGGTGCGACATAACTTTGGTAAATGATGTAACCGTTTTGACGGATGATCACCTGCGCGTTGGTACGCGCAATACCGCGAACAACTGGGGCATAACCACGCATGCTGTCGGGTAACATGTCGTCATCGGAGGCAATTTGCGCGCCTCTGAATGGCACGCTGTCAAAAACATCACCTGGCGATGAGCTATCACCGAGGGTTAATTGGCTTTTTAGCGAAATAATATTGCGCTGGGCGTAGGTGTATACCGTGTCCCATTTATCCTGGCCATTAGTATCCCGATTCCAGGTGGTATAGTTACGCAAACGCCACGGCCCGATATTAATACCCGGACGCAGGTTGGCATATTGTGTATTACTGTCATTGCCACTGCTGTCCCGCGAGGTATTATTCGCACCACTGAGATTGTAATTAAGCAGGAAAGCCGTAATACCATTATCCCACTGGCTTTCGGGTACATATCCGCGTGCTTTTTGTGAGATGGCTATTTGCGGAATACTCAACAATAACTGCTGAGCACTAAAACGAAATTGTGCTGAAGCCTGAGGGATCGCCGTTAAATTGGCACATTTCTCGTCGGCTGCGCCTAGATCGGGGAACTGCGGAGTTTTAACCCCCATGTCGCTGAGGTCCGCCACGCTCAGGCAGGGTTGTAAACTCTCTTTGCCCTGTGCATCTTTTTGCAAACTAAACTCAACATCACGCGTCTGTTGTTGTTCGTTATTAAGATAAATATCGACGCGATAAGTACCGGGGAGTTGTCCTGCCCCATCTTCAAACACAGAAAGATCCGTACTCCCCAGAGCTGTATTACCTTGTTCCAGTAAAGCGGGGTTAAATACATCACGGGCTTGCGCATCGAATGAAAAAGCATTCAATAAAACCACATAGCCAGAAATTAAATATGCCAATTTACTGATATTAAATGAAGGGACAGGTTTGTTGCTCCCTTTAATAATAAACATCAATTAACTCCTTGTGCAAAAGGCATGAGATACCCTGGTAATGTGGTAAACATTTATTGGTGGTTTATCGGTTTATATGTCTGCTGAAGATTTAAAGGGAGCTTTTATGCTCCGGCCCAATCGCGCCGTAGTCACTGATAATCGTCCAGGTGACGCTACCGGAGCTGGCACCCACAGGCATTGCGAAGCTCGCGGTACCGCCGGGAGCGACATAAGTCACATCCTGCACGCTTTTACCCGCCACTTTCACATCCATGAAATTCATATAGAACGGCGTCGGGTTGCTGACTTGTATATTATTCCCGCTACGGTGCCAGGATAATTTATCGGTCATCTCTTCCGGAACCCCTTTCAATCCCTGCGGGCGATAGATCAATTTAATGCGCGTTTTCACGGCAATTTGCAGTGTATTAATATTCGCCGCGACATCAGCGGAAGGAATAGCTTTGATATTCATCCAATAAAGCGATTCTTTATCGGAAGGCAAGTTGCCTCCCGCACGTACCACGCGCAAGACGTTATTTTGCCCGCCATCAAGACGGAACAGTGGCGGAGTCACCACAAAGGGGGCTTTCTCAGCGCCACCCTTTTCCATTTCCACCCACGACTGGATGAGAAAAGGCTGTTTGTCGGGGTTGCTGACGCTGAGTGAAGACTCCTTTCTGGCGCCGTCATAAATCAAGCGCGTGCCACCAACAATCACACCAGCCTGGGCTGCGCAGGTGCTAACCAGCAGGGCAACCAGCAAAGTTCCAGGGATAAATTTCATTACTACACTCCAGAATAATCAGGGATAAAAGCCGGTAACAGTAGCTACCGGCCAGCTGTTCAACTCTCAGCCCGCACAAGGCCTCAAATTGAATTAGTTGTAAGTGACAGAGAAGTCAGCGGTAGAGTTCGCAGGGCCCGCGGTCACAGTGGAAGAAGTCGCGATATAACGCGCAACGAATTCCAGGTTGTTATCAGCAGTGCTGGACAGCGGATACGCTTTAGAAGTGGTGAACAATGGCAGCACGGTATTCGCATCATCAGAAAGCTGAATACCTACGCCCGTTGCCACACCAGATTCCTGTGTCAGAGCCAAAACTGAGGTATCACCGCTAACGTTAGTACCATCGAATTTAACCATGGCGTTATGTACGGTCGCTGGGCAGTTAGTTAATTGAAGAGTGAATTTAGTAGCAGCTGCTGTAGAGCCTGCACCTGTGAATTCAGTTTTTGCCACGCTACCTAAAGTCACTGTCAGTGGGTTAGATGGGGTATTCACAATCGTACAGCCGGCATCGATGATTTCACCCTGGAAATTAACCTGGCCACCCGCAGCGAAAGCAGAAGCAGTAGACAGAATGGCAGTAGCGGCGAATGCAACAGCGATTAAATTCTTTTTCATAACACTTTCCTTGAATATATTTACCGTTAATAGAAAGCCATAGCCCTTTATCTTTAATAAGGTAAAAGGGCTATCTCTGTTTAATGATCAACATTTATTGCTGAGCAATTCTCAGGCTTTCAGATAGTTAAATAGTGAAGCTAGTTATTAATTGCTTTTAGTTAAATACAGCAATTTTTACCCTTACTATTTACAGGGCAGATTTTGATATAAACACAGAGATCATTTCAACATATTTTTGGGTGTACTTTTACACCGCTAATTTCTTTTAAAAATATTTTGTTTAAGCATAATCCCAACCATCAAATTTTATTATTTTTCAAATAACGGCAAGCCTAAAATGAAAGACTTTCAATACGAAAATCCTTTTTTTTCAGAGAATTACCTATCCAAAAGCAAGAAGCCTGTTGATGACATTATGGCTTTAATAAAATATCTGACCCCCATGAGCAACAAATTAGAAACAACTGACAGACAATTCATTAACCATAAAGAAAGCGATAAGCGTATGTGCTTTATCCTACATAAAGGCAGCGTGACACTTTACCGCCGCAACGATGGGATAATATTAAACTCAGAATCTGCCCCCTACATTTTCGGGCTTAGCACCCAACACCTTGCGCAGGATTATCTTTCTATACGCACTAATGAAGACTCAGAGATCAGCTTTTTATCGATTGATGACACCAACAAAATCATCGCCCGCCATAATTTATGGAAGCAGTTAAGCTACTTGATGATTTACACCATTACGCGGATTTATGATCATTGCAGCAAAATATCGTCACTGTCGTCCTATGAGATAATCTGCCACCAACTCTATGAATTGATGAACGAACCTGAAGACGTCAGAAATCAAGTGAGTGTCGCCACTTATATCAAGGACAGAACGTTTTTATCGCGCAGCAGCATTATGAAGATTCTTGCGCAATTAAAGGAAGGGGGTTACATCGTGACAGACCGCGGGGTGTTAATTGAATTGTTTACCCCGCCGAAAAAATATTAATCACAGCAAGGTCGGTGGATTAGCGCTAGCGACATCCACCATTTTTTTGCCCGCAGCCAGGTTTAGCGTTTTTTATCGGGAATACAGACCAGCAATAAGCCGATGAAAATCACCCCAACCCCGACCAATTTTCCGGCGCTGAAACGCTCATGCAGCCACGGCAACCAGATAGCCGCCGCCCAGACCAGCACGTAACTCAAACTGAGCAGTGGGTAAGCTTTGCTGAGCGCCACGCGGCGTAATGCCATAAACCAGCATGCCATCGAGCAGACATACGCCAGCAGTCCAATCACCAGTATTTCAGCGCCAGGGCTAATTCCCCAGAATGCCGAAAAAAGCTCGCGTGGGCGGTCAATTGGCGGCAGCGCCATCATCGCCCATTTCATCATCAGCTGCGCGCAAGTGACCAACAGCACGCTCATTAAGGCCCAAACGTAGCCCATCAGGCGGCACCTCCCAGTATGCTGATGCCGCAGATGATCACCACCACGCCCAGCCAGTGCCGCAGTGACACCGGCTCATGCCAAATAAAACGCGCCGCCAGGGTGATAAAAATAAAGTTCAGGCTCAACATCGGATACGCAACGCTCACCGGCACGCGTTGCAAAACCAGCAGCCACAGCAACATCGCGCAGCCCAGCAACAGCACGCTTAACGCCAGCCAGCCCAATAAATGCAGCCGACCGCGTTTGTAAGTGGCCTGCTTCTGACAAAGCTGGCCGCCACAACTCAGTAAACTCGCCAGCACTATCAGCAAATAACTCATAAGACTGATGACAGACCTTTTTCGGGGTTCACTTCAAAATGGTGGATGGCGCTGACGCTTATCCACCCTACAAAACCAGATTTTCTGCCTTTGTCAGCACGCTATCATGGCGTTTTTTCATAGAAGAAAAGCACAAAGCGGCCTTTGCGATAAATATTATCGGGCGGTGGTACATCCTGGTCTTCCGGCACTTTATCTTTCGACAGCAACAACACCAACGAAACATTGCCTTGTTGGCGATGTTCCGCCAGCCAGCTGGCGAAATCCTCGCGGGAGACAAAGTTATCTTGCGCATCGGCGAAATTCGTCAGGCCGTAATTCAGCTCACCCGGTTTGGCGTACATCGTAATATCGCTGCGCTTTAATTCCCAGGCGATACCCGCGCCTACCCCAACGCTATCGGCAAGAATATAACGGCTGCTCTCCAGCTCCGGGCGCACTACGTCGATGAACACTTGCGGATGTTTGGAATCGATAACTTTGTCAGGAATCACGCCGCCAACTAACAACGCCAGACCCAGCGGGCATATTGCCGCCCACTGCCAGTGCCTGGCGTTATTGCGCAGGGTAAGATAGCCGACCAGCGCCCAGACCAGGAAAGCCACTGCCGCCTGTATCGCTTTGAGCACTTCGTGACTGGCATAAAGCGGATGTTTTGCCACGCCCCAGGGCGCCAGTACCACCAGCACGGCTAAGGTACAAATCCCGCCGAAAGCGACGTTTATCCAGCCGTTGATTTTCAGGGTGCGAGTCGAAGCCAGTAATTGCGTAGCATGGCGCGCCAGCAAAATAGCCAGCGGGGCAAAACACGGCAGAATATAAGTCGGTAATTTGCCTTTCGCGATGCTAAAGAACAGCAGCGGCATCACCACCCAGCCCAGTAAATAGAGCGAGCCGCTTTCGCTTGAACGCTCCTGCCAACTGCGTTTTAGTGCACCCGGCAGCAACGCCAGCCAGGGTAAGCAACCGGCAATCAGGAAGGGAATGTAATACCAGAATGGCGCTTTATGCTGCGCGTCTTTCTCGGCGAAACGCTGGATATGCTCAACCCAGAAGAAATAGTTCCAGAATGTCGGCTCCGCTTTGGCAATAGCCAGCGCCCACGGCAGGGTAATAACCACCGCGCTCAATACCGCCAGCGGGCCAAACAACAGCACCTCTTTCCAGCGTTTTTGTGCAATAACCCACGGCAACACGCCCAGCACCGGCACCGCTAATGCAAGGAAACCTTTGGTCATCACCCCCATGCCGCAGGCCAGGCCGAGCAGAATATAGCCGCCCGCCTTTCCGGCGGTGGTCTGCGCATGGGTGCCAAGCCAGAAGCTGCACATCGCCGCCACAAGCCACAGCGTGATCATCGGGTCCAGCACCGCGTAGGTGCCCACGCCATAAACCAGCAGACAGGTCAGGAAAATCACGCCAGACAGCACCGCAACGGTCTTGTCACGCCAGATACTCAACGCCAGCCAACTCACCATCAGTGCGCTTAGCGTAATAGAAAACACCGAGCCAAAGCGCACCGCGAAATTGTTATGGCCGAAAATCAACTGGCTGAGATTATTAATCCAGTATCCGGCAACCGGTTTTTCGAAATAACGCACGTCGAGAAAATGCGGGACGATCCAGTTACCCGCCGCCAGCATCTCGCGGCTGATTTCCGCATAGCGTGTTTCGTCCGGTTGCCACAGGGCGCGGAATTCTAGCGGCAGCAGGTAAAGCAGAGCAAAACCTAATAACAGAACAAGCGAGTACTTTGCTGATTTCATCCGTTTAGCGCCCGATAAGTTGTTGGCAGCCTAACCAGCCTTCACGACCTGGGACCACACCGCGCACCACTCTCCCCAATGGCAAAGTGGTTAAATCTTGCGGTAATAGTTCGCTAAGTGGGCAAAACTGAATACCTTCCCGTGCTGCCATGGTCAGCAGTTCATCAAAGTCTTTGCGCATCACCATCCCTTCCACTTCGGCGTGAATGGTGTACACCGGCGTACCGCTATCTTGCTTAATACGGTCAAGGATAAAACGGTTGTAGCCTTCACGACTGACCCCTTTACCAATCACTTCATCCCAGGTCGGTAGCGTCACCGGAATTTGTACCGTTCCGCTGCTACCATCGGGTAATAGCGGGCGAAATGGTGTGGTTCCGCGGCAGTCGCTGTTGTAAGTGAATTTGAACGACTCTTTTGCCCGCACCACGCGCTGGTCAGCACGCCATCCGGCAACCGCTGAACAGCTCACCGGTTGCTCGACAATTTGGCCCAATGATTCCAGGCCAAGGCGAATTTGTTTCTCAAGATGCGCGTTCTCCCAGACACCCGCCCAGGTTTGCCAGGCAAAGTGATCCCAGGCGTGCAGCCCGACTTCATGATGATCCGCCGCCGCTGCAATAATCTCCGCATTGCCTTCACCGATTTTGCGGCCCGGCCATGCGGTACCCGCCAGCAAAATATCCCAACCGTAGAGCGATGCGGCTTTCGAACGCAGCATCTTCCACAGGAATTGCGGTTTCACCAGGCGCCACAAATGGCGGCCCATGTTATCCGGGCCAACGCTTAAGAAAAATGTGGCCTGAATACCATGCAAACTTAAGATCTCAAGAAGATGCGGAACCCCTTGTTGGGTGCCCCGCCATGTATCTACATCAATGCGCAGGCCAACTTTTCTCATGCCTGAGGTTCCGTCAGTTCAACTGTATTAAGGAAGAAATCCAGCGTTTCGTCGATGGTTTTTCCCATCTCGACCGTTGGCGTCCAGTTTAGTAAGCGCTGTGCGTTGCGGATGCTTGGCTTACGGTGTTCCACGTCCTGATAACCTTTACCGTAATAGGTGCTGCTTTCCACTTCACGGAAGCCAGCGAATGGCGGGAAATGGTTGCGCAGCGGGTGTTTTTCAAAGCTCGCCAGCAGCATTTCAGCCAGATCTTTGATACTCGCTTCATTGTCCGGGTTACCGATATTGACGATTTGCCCATCGCAATTGTTGTTCTTATTCTCGATAACGCGGAACAACGCTTCGATACCGTCGCTGATATCAGTGAAGCAACGTTTTTGACGCCCGCCATCAATCAGCTTAATCGGTGAGCCTTCTACCAGGTTGAGAATCAACTGGGTAATGGCGCGTGAACTACCGATACGTGCAGCATTCAGGTTATCGAGGCGTGGCCCCATCCAGTTAAACGGACGGAACAGCGTAAAGCGCAAACCCTCTTTCTCGCCATAAGCCCAAATCACGCGGTCGAGCAGTTGTTTGGACACCGAGTAAATCCAGCGCTGTTTGTTGATGGGACCAACAATCAGGTTCGAGTTATCTTCATCAAAGACCTTATCGGTACTCATGCCGTACACCTCAGAGGTAGACGGGAAGATAATGCGTTTTTGATACTTCACGCAGTCGCGAATAATCTTCAGATTCTCTTCGAAATCTAGCTCAAAGACGCGCAGTGGATTACGGGTATATTCAATCGGCGTGGCAATCGCCACCAGCGGCAGCACCACGTCACATTTCTTAATGTGGTATTCAATCCACTCGGAGTGAATGCTGATGTCGCCTTCCACAAAGTGGAAGCGCGCGTTGCCGAGGAAACGGCTGATGGCATCAGAGCTAATATCCAGCCCGTACACTTCAAAGTTGTCGTCCTGCAACAGACGCTCGGTCAGGTGGTTGCCGATAAAACCGTTTACTCCAAGGATCAGCACGCGAGTGCGGCGTTTAATAGCCGAAACCGGTTGGCTGCTGAGTAACGCCCCCGCCACCAGACCCAGAGTTTGCGCTAGTTGCGCGCCCTGCATGTATACGCCGTTGTCCGTTTGCCCGGTGAGTATTTCAAGTGCACCGCCACCCGTGGCGATCACCAGCGGACTGACGGACAGCACGGTTCCGGCTTTCGCTGCCTGCAACCCTTCCAGCACACGGCTTTTCCAGACGATAAATTTGCTGCCGCCAACATAGCTGAAAGCACCCGGCCATGGGTCGGTAACGGCTCGCACCAGGTTATTAATTTCCTGCGCGGTGGATTGCCAGTTAATGCGGCCATCTTGTGGTGTCCGACGGCCAACTAAGCTTGCTTTGCTGTGGTCTTGCTCAACCTGCGGGAAATGCCCGGTTTTGATGACTGGCAGAATATCTTCCAGCAGTTCAGTAGCCGCTTCCGTCAGTTTCTTGTGCAGCGTTAGCGCGGTGTCTTGTGGCGTAATCGTGACGCGATTTTGCTCGACGATGGCACCGGCATCAGCACGCTTAACCATACGATGCAGCGTAACGCCGGTTTCGGTTTCGCCGTTCACCAACACCCAGTTCAACGGCGCGCGGCCACGGTAGGCTGGCAATAACGAGCCGTGAAGGTTAAATGCCCCGACCGTTGCGCTTTGCAGAATTTCTTCGCACAACAAGTTTCGGTAATAGAACGAGAAAATCACATCAGCCTGTGCCGATTTAATACGGTCAACCCACAGCGGGTGATTGACGTCATCCGGTGCATAAACCGGGATACCATGTTCCGCCGCCGTTCGCGCAACTGAGCCAAAGAAATGGTTTTCAGAAGGTGAATCAGGGTGGGTATAAATAGCCGCGATGTCATAACCGGCGGCGACCAGTGCGTTAACACCCGCGCAGCCCATGTCGTGATAAGCAAAAACGATAGCTTTCATTGTTGATTTTCCTCAGAAATTGAAACTGACTCGCGGCTAACCACCCGCTGAATAAAGTAACGTGGCCGGGCACGGACATCGGTGTAAATCCTGCCGATGTATTCCCCTAATAGCCCCATGCCAACAAACTGTGCGCCGATGAACATAAACAGCACCGCGAAGAGCATGAACACCCCTTCCGCCGCCCATTGCGGCCCGAAGGCAAGTCGTAAAACCACCAGCAGAACGGACAGCGCAAACCCCATTACCGCGATGATGCTGCCAAACACACTGAGCATGCGCAGTGGTGTGGTCGTCAGGCAGGTGACCAGGTCGTACATGAGATTAATCAGGCGCATAAAGCTGTATTTCGAATCGCCAAATTCGCGCTCGGCGTGATGCACCGGGATTTCCGTGGCTTTACGCGCAAAGGTATTCGCCAGAATGGGAATAAAGGTGCTGCGTTCGTGGCAATTGAGCATCGCGTCGATAATGTGGCGACGGTAGGCGCGCAGCATGCAGCCGTAATCGCCCATCGCTTTGCCGGTGGTGCTCTGAATCAGGCGGTTGATCAGCCGTGAAGCGCGTTTGCGAAACCAGGTATCCTGGCGATTCTGGCGCACGGTGCCGACCACGTCGTAACCTTCATCGGCTTTCGCCACCAGGCGGGGGATCTCTTCTGGCGGGTTTTGTAAATCCGCATCCAGCGTGACAATCAAATCGCCGGTAACATGGCTAAAGCCCGCCATAATCGCGTTGTGTTGCCCATAATTGCGGTTGAGTAACACCGCAACAATATGGCTGTCTGGCGCTTCGGCGGCATCGCTTAGCATATCGGCTGAATTGTCAGTGCTGCCGTCATCGACCAGCAGGATTTCGTAATCTTTACCCAGCGTTTCACACGCCGCGGTGGTGCGTTTGATAAGCTCGGGCAAGCTTTCTTGTTCGTTATAAACGGGGATCACCACAGAGACTTTGTGGATGGCTACTGGTTTGGTCATATTATTTTCCTGCGACTTCACGCAACGCGTTGATCACGCGGGAGACATCGTCATCAGTCATCGTTGGGAACAACGGAATAGAGCAAATTCGCTCACTGTTCCATTCGGTATCGGGTAAAGAGAGCGTTGGGTATCGCTCGCGGTAATACTTCTGGGTATGGGCGGCGCGGAAATGCAAACCGCTGCCGATGCCTTTTGCTTTCAGGGCTTCCATAAGTTCGTTACGGGAAATGCCGCAACGCGCTTCATCAACGCGAATAATAAATAGATGCCAGGCGTGCTGGTGTTCCCACTCTGGCTGCATAAGCGGCAAGAAAGGCGTGTTCGCCAGTTCAGCTAAGTAACGTCCGGCGATTTCTGTACGGCGAGCATTGTTTTGCGCAAGTTTGCCTAACTGCACCAGCGCGATAGCGGCATTAATATCGGCAAGATTGTATTTGTAACCAGGCGCTATCACTTCGGCTTGCGGCGCACGGCCAAGCGTCTGGCGGTCAAAGGCATCAACACCCAGCCCGTGGAATTTCAGGCTACGCATGCGGTTGGCGAACGCCTCGTCGTCGGTGACGATTAACCCGCCTTCTGCGCAAGTCATGTTTTTAATCGCATGGAACGAGAAAATTGCCGTCCCACGGTCGCCAACATGTTTGCCTTTATAGTACGTTCCCGCCGCATGTGCCGCGTCTTCAATCACCGGAATTTGGTGGCGCTCACCCACGGCGCGGATCGCGTCAATATCCACTGGCGCTCCGGCATAATGAACCGGAATAATCGCGCGAGTTCGCGGGGTTATCGCGGCTTCAATGGCGGCGGCGGTCACCATTAGCGTGTTGCGGTCAACATCAATCATCACCGGTTCAGCGCCCAGTAACACAATCATATTCAGGGTGGAAACCCAGGTCAGCGAAGGCGTAATTACCTCGTCACCCGCACCGATGCCCATTGCCATCAACGCGACGTGCATTCCGGCGGTGGCTGAGCTGACAGCAATCGCATGTTTATTGCCGGTTAACTCGCAAAAAGCTTGTTCAAGTGCCTGATTTTTTGGGCCAGTGGTTATCCAACCGGACTGCAAAACTTCACTCACCACGGCGAGTTCTTCTGGCCCGATAGCGGGACGTGAGAAAGGCAGAAATTCACTCATTGAATATTCCCATTATTAGCAGCACGAATTAGCAGCACGGTGCTCACTCCTGGAGTAACTCCAGATTAAGACGTTGCACGAATGTATTTATCATGACCCTGTGTTATTAAATAAACGTGCAACATGACTGATTCAAAATGCAGTTATCTAAACCGCGATTAAATTGAAATCAACTTAACAGAGTTTTCTTAGCTCAATATTAAGATTGCACCAGCCAGAATAAAAATCACCTTAATGGAAAATACTGACAGACATCCCAAAACCACAAAAATCAACACAACACCATGAATCAAATAACTTTTAACGAAAACACCATCTATAAGACTCATGTTTTTTTAAGTGTTTTTAATCTATTAAGGTTAAATTAAGGTTTGTAATGAATAAATAACCACTCTTGAAGTAGAAATCGTGAGTTGTTTTTTGGGATATTTAAGAGGGTATTTCTTAACTTCACCGCAACTTATTTGTTCTGAGCAAATTTCAAACACTTGGTAAAAATTGCCAGCACGTTTTAGATTCCAAATGGTATTTACTTTGGCGGCAATTATTCGGAGATATTAATGCCCGTACTTTTCAGGATTAAGCTTATCCCACTGGTTTTACTGTTGGCGGTGGTTTTTGCCTTCTTGCTTAACTGGCCCGTATTACTGCATTTTTACGATATTTTGACGCACCTTGAGCACGTCAAAATGGGTTTTGCCATCTCCATACCGTTTGTATTGGTTGCGGCACTTAACTTTGTCTTTATGCCCTTTTCGATTCGATTTTTGCTGAAACCGTTTTTTGCCCTGTTATTTGTGACAGGCTCAATGGTCAGTTACTCGACACTGAAATACAAAGTGATGTTTGATCAGTCTATGATCCAAAACATCGTCGAAACCAATCCACAAGAAGCCCATTCTTATCTGAATGGCTCGATCATTTTATGGCTGCTGCTGACCGGAATACTTCCGGCTATCTTGCTGTTTTTAATTAAGATTGAATATCCAGCCAAGTGGTATAAGGGCATTACATACCGTTTGTTGTCTATGGCGGCATCACTGTTGCTAATTGCGGGTGTGGCCGCACTTTATTACCAGGACTACGCCTCTGTCGGGCGCAATAACTCAACGCTAAACAAAGAGATTATCCCGGCGAACTACGTCTACAGTACCGTCCGCTATCTGCAAGATACCTACTTCACCACCAAAGAACCGTTCCAGACATTGGGTGATGACGCCAAACGTGTTGCCAATAAAGACAAACCGACACTAATGTTCCTGGTGATTGGCGAAACCGCACGTAGCCAGAATTTCTCGATGAACGGTTATGAGCGTGATACCAACGCTTTCACCAGCCAAAGTGGCGATGTTATTTCGTTTAAGGACGTTCATTCGTGCGGCACGGCCACTGCGGTTTCCGTACCCTGCATGTTCTCAAATATGAACCGCACCGAGTACAACGCCAAAAAAGCGACTAACAGTGAAAACTTCCTCGATATCGTGCAAAAAACCGGGGTTTCGCTGCTGTGGAAAGATAATGACGGTGGCTGTAAAGGCGTGTGTAAACGGTTACCGACTATCGAAATTAAACCGACCGATAACCCGAAATTGTGTAATGGTGAAACCTGTTTCGACGAGGTGATGCTGGAAAATATCGATGAAGAGATGGCAAAAATGGCCGGGGATAAGCTGGTTGCCTTTCATATCATTGGTAGCCACGGGCCGACCTATTTCCAGCGTTATCCGGCTAAACAACGCCACTTTATGCCGGAATGTGCGCGTAGCGACATTGAAAACTGTACGCAAGAACAACTGGTCAATACCTACGACAACACCATTCGTTATACCGACTATGTCGTGGCACAAATGATTGAAAAGCTCAAACTTTATAGCGACAAGTACAACACCGTGCTGCTGTATGTGTCCGACCACGGCGAGTCTCTGGGGGAAAGTGGCCTGTATCTGCACGGCACGCCGTACAAACTGGCACCGGATCAGCAAACGCATATACCGATGCAGGTGTGGATGTCACCCGGTTTTATCGCGGATAAGCACATTAATATGACTTGTCTGAAAAATAATGCTGCGAAGAACCCGTACTCCCATGACAACTTGTTCTCATCGGTGCTAGGGATTTGGGACATCACCACCCGCGATTACCACGCGGATAGTGATTTGTTCCGCGGGTGCCGGAGTTAATCCAACGTCAGACAGCTGAAAATGTCGGATGGCGCTGCGCTTATCCGACCTACGCGGTTTCATAAGGCTTTGTTTTGTAAGGTGGATAAGCACTAGCGTCATCCACCATTTACGCCAGTTGTGTCGGATGGCGCTGCGTTTATCCGACCTGCGCGGTTTCATAAGACTTTGTTTTGTAGGGTGGATAAGCGCCAGCGTCATCCACCATTTACGCCAGTGGTGTCGGATGGCGCTGCGTTTATCCGACCTACTCGGTTTCATAAGGCTTTGTTTTTGTAAGGTGGATAAGCGCTAGTGTCATCCACCGCTTGCACCTGTCGTTACACGTGAAAATGTCGGATGGCGCTGCGCTTATCCGACCTGCGCGGTTTCATAACGCTTTGTTTTGTAGGGTGGATAAGCGCTAGCGTCATCCACCGCAGGACTCTATTTCGCTATCGCACTAACCTCATCTTTGGTCGCCTGCGGCGCGCCATTGCCCCACGTTCCTCTGACGTAATTAACCACATTGGTCATTTCATCGTCAGACATCACCTCTTTATATGCCGGCATTTTGAAAGAAATATTGCCGTGGGTTTGCGGTGTTTCGGCGCCCTGATAAACCACAGAAATCAATGATGACGGGTCTTTGGCGTTGACTACCGTGTTGTTCACTAACGAAGGGACGGTGAAATCTTTGCCTTTTCCGTCATCACCGTGGCAGGTGGAACAATACATCGAATACAGCGTTTTACCGTCTGTCGGCGCATAAACAATGGCGCCATCGGCAGCCACCGGCACGCCATTTTTGTGGTTAAAGTTCAGCAAATAAAACGCTATCGCATCCAGATCTTTGTCGGTCAGATACTGCGTGCTCTGCGTCACCACCTCACTCATTGGCCCGGAAAGCGCATCGTGCTGGCTGCGCCCCATGCGCAGCAGATCTTTTAATTCATCTCTCGACATAGAAATGTTTCGCAACGAAGGTGCATACCAACCTTCAATCATCGCCCCCGTCAGATATTCAGCGCTGGAGGCGTCATAGCCTTTTTCCTGCATCGTCACACCTCTTGGGGTATGACACGCACCACAATGCCCCGGCCCTTCCACCAGATAAGCACCTCGGGCTAATAAATCAGTGGGCTGCCCGGTTTTATTTTCAGGGGCCGTCTCTTCGACGAACAACCAGTTCCAGACATGCAAAGGCCAGCGGGCCGACAAGAGCAAAGGGATCTCATTGTCTTTGTTTTTTGTATCCGCCGCCGGAACCTCATTCATGAAATAGTCATACAAGGCACGAATATCTTGATCCGTCATTTTGGCGTAGGACGGATACGGCATCGCGGGATACAACGGATGCCCATCTTTTGCGATGCCCTGCCTGACGGCTTTTTCGAAGTCTTCGTATGAATAATTACCAATGCCGAAGGTTTTATCCGGCGTGATGTTAGTGGCGTAAATATCGCCAATCGGCGTGGAGAACTTTTTCCCGCCCGCCATCGGCGCTCCGCCTTCGGTGGTGTGGCACGCCACGCAATCTGAAATCTTTGCCATATATTCGCCTGCCGAACTCGCGGCGGCATTCCCCGCGACGAACAAGCAGCCAATAGCCAATAAAGTCTGTTTCATGTCGCTCATCCCATCGCTTTAAGTTCGTTGACCGCGCGCCACGCCTGGTCAATCGCGGTATGCGCGTAGGCGTCCCAGTCGGAATCAGAGTTGGCTATCGCAATGCGGCCAATGGGTTGACGCGCGCGCTCAATGATTTCGGGCATTTTGTCCATATCATCGAACAAGGCGGTGGCGTAGTAAGAATAACCGTGCGCCCAGCGGTTAACGGTGATGGCAGTAATATCCCGTTCATGGTCAAAACCGGTTTGCCCGAGCATTTCCTGCAATTGTGTACGAATCATTTTTTCATGGGTGTCGAATGGCGTACCCAGTAAATACGCCCGCCCCTGGCGGAATTGCTCACGCGCACTCAATTTGCTTCCCGGATACGTCGGTACATAAACCATATGCAGACACATCGGTTGATCGGCATTTTGCGGATGCTGGTAACCGCCCATGCTGACCGGATAATCCAGCTTCACGCGGCTATATGGTGCGGCGGGTGAATAAAATTCGTGGATGCCTAATTGCATGAATGACTGCCAGTTTTTGACCACCACATTGGTGTACACCAGCGGCGCTTTAACGTTGAGTCGCAGGTCAGCCTTTTGCTGTTCCGGCGTTTCAGGCACCAGATACGGGATCATCATGTTGTAACCCGCCATGATGGCTTTTCGCCCTTTCACGCGATGCGCTTTACCGTCATTCACGTAAGTCACCACCACACCGTCTTCGCTATTGGCCGCATTAATCACCATGCTGTTAAGGCGCAGGCGTGTGCTGTTTTCCGGCAGATCGAGCTTTTCATAATGAAGCCTGGCGGTAATGGAATCCTCCATGGTGTTACCCGGCAGCGCATCTGGAATCAGGTGCCTGACGATCAGCCGCGCAAGCCCGGCATTACCATCAGGAAAATGATAAACATAGGGTTCATCGAGATCGGCCTGTGCCTCTTCATCAAGCGGCGGTAAATCCATGGCATCCATTCCCGGAAGCGCGCAGGTTCGGGCATCGCTACAACTTACGCCTTCAATACCGATGGCAAAAAAGTCGTTGGTGCGTTGCTGGAAATACATCAGCGCCATTTTGCTCAAGCCGACTTTTTCTACCAGGAAATCGCGGTAACTGTGGGTGTCCATCCACGCGGATTTTTCGTCGGCGGTCATGCCTTTCAGGTAATCCACTGGATTAACATGCAGATCCAAAATGGCTTTGCGATCGCTTTCGCTCAACGGGAAATCATTAATGAATGCTTCAAGGGGGCGACCATTGAGTTTATCGCGCGGAATATCATCAGCGACGGCGTGCCCAGGATCACCGCTGACAATTTTGGTTTCACCAAAGTTCTTTTTGTCGAAGAAAACGCCACGGCTGAGTTTTAAATCGGGGTAGAAATTAACGTCAAAGCTTTCCTTCATTCTGACGACGCTTACGCCGACGGTAGACAGCAGCCCATTTACCTCATCGCTAAAATTGCGGCTCGGCGATTGAAAGGCTTCACTGCCGCCATAGCCAATGATTTTTTTGCCGTCCGCTTTAAATTCATTACGTTTCGCGTGACCGCCAAAATCATCATGATTATCGAGCACCAGCACTTTGCTATTCTTACCCGCCAAATCATGCCAGAAGCTGGCGGCAGATAAACCACTTAGCCCGCCGCCAACAATCACCAGATCATATTCTTCTTCGATGGGCAGATGGTCGGTACTAAATTTTTCATGATCGCGGCCAATCGCATGTGCCATTTCAAAAGAACCGGGATGATTCCCACGCAGCCCAGTGAGTTGCGGTGGATAATAGTCATCGCCAATCATCACACTGGCTTTTCCGGCAGCTTTTGCAAAATCAAGTGGTGTCATCCCTGCGGCAATAGTAATTGCCACTCCATTGAGAAAATCACGTCTGGTGATAGACATATCAGTCCTTATTTAGCTTGTGGCTTTAGTTCTTCGTCGAGCTTTTTGGAGTCGTAATAATCGCCCTGCCAGGTTATTTTCCCGTTATTGACGGTGATATAACTGACTCCTTCAAATTTAATCGGGTTATTTGTGGCCGGGCTTCCCGCCCATTCGCCGCTATTTTTACCGCTGAATTCCCAGCGAAAAGCGATAGTGTCGTGATCGTAAACTGGCTTGCTGGTCATTTTCCAGGTTAAATCTGGCACCGCTTTAATAAACGCGCCAATCACCTCTTTTTCGGCGTTACTTTTCCCTTTCACCGGCGTGCCGCTGGCGGCATCGTAATACACCACATCATTGGATAAATATTGCGCGGCCTTTGCGGCGTCATGGGCATTCCACGCCGACATATAATCTTTAACCACCGTTAACGGAGACACTTCCGCTAATGCCAAATTTGAGAACAGCGCCAGGGACAGAACAGCGACTTTCATTGCTTTCATTTCATCACCTTAAAGTCTAATCGGAGCGGCGTTAATTATTCAGAGATGTCACACATGATGTGTTTCACTCGCGTGTATTCATCCAGTGAGTAGGATGATAAATCTTTGCCATAGCCAGATTTTTTGAAGCCGCCGTGAGGCATCTCCGCACACAGAGGAATATGGTTGTTAATCCATACGGTGCCGAAATCCAGACGAATGCTGAAACGTTGGGCGCGGCTGTGGTTGCTGGTCCAGATGCTCGCCGCCAGGCCGTATTCCACATCATTGGCCTTCTCCAGTGCTTCCGCCTCGGAGGAAAACTTCTGCACTGTCATCACCGGGCCAAACACTTCGTGCTGGATGGCCTCGTCGCGTTGATCAAGCCCGGAAATAATCGTCGGTTCAAAATAGAAGCCTGGGCCATCCCCCGCTTTGCCGCCAGTTTCGATGACGGCGTGTGACGGCAGGCGGCTGATAAAACCTTTGACCTGTTCTAGTTGGTTGCGGCTGTTTAACGCGCCGTACAACGCGTCTTTATCTTCCGGTGTGCCAAATTTGATAGCGCGGGTTTTGGTGACCAATTTTTCGAGGAATTGCGCATAGATAGAGTCTTCAATCAAAATTCGCGTCGCCGAGGTGCAGTCTTGTCCGGCATTGAAGAACCCTGCGGTGGTGATGACCTCCACCGCTTTGGCAATGTCGGCATCGGCAAAGACGATGACCGGAGCCTTACCGCCCAATTCAAGGTGCGCTTTGGTCAAATTAGCCGCAGCAGAGGCAGCAACTTGCAACCCCGCACGAACCGAACCGGTTATCGAAACCAGTGACGCT
Organism: Buttiauxella sp. S19-1; assembly: GCF_022134725.1. Taxonomy (NCBI): domain Bacteria; kingdom Pseudomonadati; phylum Pseudomonadota; class Gammaproteobacteria; order Enterobacterales; family Enterobacteriaceae; genus Buttiauxella; species Buttiauxella sp. S19-1. The sequence goes on along the minus strand of NZ_JAHWLU010000052.1, from coordinate 8,756 downwards.
TCGGTGCTGGACACCACCAGCGAGCCGGTTTCCGCTTTGCCGAGCACCACGTTAAATACCCCTTGCGGGAAAAGAGGTGCTGCCAGTTCCGCCAGAATCAACGTGCTGATGGGCGTGGTATCGCTGGGCTTTAACACCACCGTGTTTCCGGCGGCCAGTGCCGGTGCGATTTTCCACACCGCCATCATGAAGGGATAGTTCCACGGGGTGACCTGGCCGACAATCCCCAGCGGTTCGCGGCGAATCGTCGAGGTTAAGCCCTCGGCATATTCATAGGAGGCTTTTCCTTCCAGGCAACGCGCAGCACCAGCAAAAAAACGCAGCGCATCACAGGATGCCGCAATCTCTTCTTTTTCAATGAAATGCCGCAGCTGCCCGGTTTCTTCGCTTTGCGCCTGAATCAGGCGTTCAACATTACGTTCAATTTCATCCGCCAGTTTCAGCAGCGCACGCTGTCTCTGCGACGGCGTGGAGTGTTTCCACACCGCAAAAGCTGTTTTCGCCGCCTGATAAGCTTGTTCGACCTCCGCACGACCGGCGCTCGGCGACAGTGCGTAGGTTTCACCATTCACCGGGCTAACCAGCTCAAAGAGGTTCTCCTGCGAACCCGCGACATATTGCCCATTGATAAAATGCTTCAGAATCTTCATCGTGCTCTCCGCTGGTTTAAACATATATTATATTATGTAATATGTTTGATGAAGATTAAATTCAATAACATTTTGCTAACAATATGATATACATCCCATTCCGAAGTGATTCTTTACGCAGCGCTTGTATGCTATGTTCAGTGGCCTTATTCAAGGAGTCTCTCTTCAGGGAAAATTATGATTACGCATGCGGTGATATTCGCGCCAATCGGTCAGGCCAGCCGTTCCGATCAGATAGTTCAGCGGCTTTCCAACGCCATTATTACCGGCCTGCTTGAGGCAAACGAGCAGCTACCGAATGAAGCCGATCTGGCAAAAATGATGGGGGTTTCGCACATCACCATCCGGGAAGCGTTAAACACGCTGCGCGCGAATAATTTAATTCATACGGTGCGTGGGCGTAACGGTGGCAGTTTTGTGTGCGAACAAGCGTGGGAATTAAGTCACTCTCTTAATCCTTTTAAAACCCTGAGCACTGATTACCTGTCTGATTTGGGCGAGATGCACTGCGCGATTATTAGCCACAGCGCAAGGCTTGCGTCGCGCCGTATGACGAACGCCGATATTACCCGCCTGCGCGACTTTGTTGCAGTACTTGCCGCCTCCACCACGCCCGAGGCACGTACTCAGGCCGACATGCGCTGTTTGTTAGCCATTGCCGCCTGTTCACAGTCAGCACGTCTGGCAAACCAGGAGCTGATTTTGCAATCTGAATGGTCGTCACTGGTGGCGATGCTGTTCCGTTCAGAAAATATACATCGCGAGATTGTTGATCTGTATATCTCGTTGATTGACACGCTGGAATCTCACAATGAAATCGAGTCAGTTAACATTGCCAAAAAATTAATCGACACGTTTACTTTCTATCTGATAGAAAATAAATTGAAGCACAACGTAAATAATAACCAATAAAAACAACAGGCATAAATATGCTACAAACAACATCACTCCGTACTCTAAGCACCAAAATTGATAAAATCATTAACTCGACTATTGAATCCACCGTGTTGCTTGCCAGGGAAATTGAAGCTTCGCTGGCTGAAATTAAAGACGTTAAGCTGGAGCATCTGCTTGAGCCGTCAGTCAGAAAAACCATTCAGGATCATATTAAACAAACTCTGAATAGTAATGGTTACTGTGCGGGTGCCGGTTTTGCCAGCCATATTGAAAGCAGCGTCAGCAATAAGGAATTCTGGCTTTTGGAGTGGTGGTATAAGAAAGCCGATGGTGTAAAACAGGTGAATCTGGATTTGGACCAGGCCACACAACAGCGCCTGGATTTCCGTACCTTTGAATGGTTTAAGCAAGCACCATCGGTGGATAACGCCTTTATCCATGGCCCCTACGTCGACTATATTTGCAATACTTCGTACACCCTCACCTGCGCCGTCCCGGTTCATTTTCAGGATCAGTTTTTAGGTGTTGCGGCGATAGATTTATTGGTCAGCCGTGTAGAGGATGAGCTATTACCTTATGCGGCTAATGATAAAGTTATTCTAACCAATAAAGAGCGCAGAATTATTTTCTCTACCCATCCACGATTCCGCGTCGGTGATTTACTGGATGCCAGTGTGACGAATATTGTCTTTGAGAATGATTATTTTAATTTATATATGTGAGTAAGTCGGATGTCGCTACGCTAAGCGACATCCGACATTGGTATTAAACTTGTTCGGTATTTAATTTACGAGCGTATTCAATCGCATCATTCTCGGGTGCACTCGAGCGACCAAACGGTTTGCTGACGAACATATAAATCAGGCCCGAACCAATCACAATCGCCAGTCCTACCAGCACCGTCCAGCGGTCCATAAAGTTTTCACTCTGGGCCGGTTGCGCCAGTAACCAAATACCGCACAACCCGTAAGCCAGTGCCAGAATATTGACGATAATCCCCCACGAACCCACCGTCCATTCACCGGCAGGTTTCCACCCTTTCAGGCGCTGGCGCAATGCCGCCAGTACCACCATCTGGAAGGAAATATAGATACCGATGACCGCAAATGCGGTAATACGCGCCAGGCTATCAGGCTGGAAATAGACCCACACGCAGATAATCACCGGTAACAAACAGCTCACCATCATGGCGTTATCCGGCACGCTATGTTTGGAGATTTTCGACATCCATTCGCTGCCAGGTAGCATGTTATCGCGGGAGAAGGAAAATATCAGACGGCTCAAGGCAGCTTGCAAAGAAAGAATACAAGACAACATCGCAATCACCGCGACCACAATAAAGACCGTAGCACCGGTTGGCCCCAACGCTTCGTTGAGAATCGCCGGAATCGGGTCGGGAATTTTACCGTTTACAATGTTGACTAAATCTGGGGACGATAACAAATAACCCATAATCGAAATTACCGCAGAGATGGCACCAAACACGATACTTAAAATCATCGCCACGGGAATTTTCTTACCTGGGTTTTTCACTTCTTCTGCCACATTACCGCAGGCTTCGAAGCCGAAGAACATAAACAGCCCCATCAAAGATGCTGACATAAAGGCGGTGGTGTAATTGCCGTCGTTAGCCAACACGCCCATCGAGTCAAATACCACGGAGAAAGGTTGCGAGCGATGGAATATCAGCAGATAAATGCCGAGTGCAATAACGCTGACGATTTCACACCAGAAACCAATTCTCGCCACCCGAGCCAGGTTTTTGGTGCCTGACATATTCACGACCATCATAATCAGCAGCAAGACGACAGACGTCACCATCATATTGCCCGCACTAGTGGCGTAGTGGAATAACGAGGCCACGAAGGTAGAGGTGTATTCCGCAATCGAAGTAATGGTAACCACTAACGCCCAAAGATAGATCCAGGCGGCAATCCAGGCATATTTTTTACCCCAAAGTCTTCTCGCCCACGGATATAAGCCACCGGTAATCGGATATTGCGAGGCCACTTCACCAAAGACTAACGCCACCAGTAGTTGCCCGCACGCCACAATCAATATCCACCAGATAGCCGGTGGCCCCGCGAGCGTCACGGCCAACGCAAACAGCGAATAAACCGCAGTCAGTGGCGAAAGGTAGGTAAATCCCAATGCGAAGTTAGACATCAGCCCTATCGAGCGGTTGAATTGCTCGCCTTTAACTGGCTGATGTTGGTGATGTTGTTTGTCTGTCGTCTGGTCCATATCTTTTCTCTTTATGTGGCATAAGGGCAGGCAGTGTGTATATTTTATAAAACATAATATGTTATATGTATACGCTTAATGTCACATAATTGTTAAAGATTTTGAGCGAGATTTTAACAAGAGAATTGTCGGATGACGCTACGCTTATCCGACCTACGATTTGGATTTTGTAGCACGGGTAAGCGTAGTGTCACCCACCAGAAGTCAGGATTTTGTAGAGCGGGTAAGCGTAGTGTCACCCGCCAGAAGTCAGGATTTTGTAGAGCGGGTAAGCGCAGTGTCACACGCCAGAAATTTGGATTTTGTAGAGCGGGTAAGCGCAGCGTCACCCGCCAGAAGTCAGGATTTTGTAGGGCGGGTAAGCGCAGCGTCACCCGCCAGAAGTCAGGATTTTGTAGCACGGGTAAGCGTAGCGTCACCCACCAGAAGTCAGGATTTTGTAGCACGGGTAAGCGCAGCGTCACCCGCCAGAAATTTGGATTTTGTAGCACGGGTAAGCGCAGTGTCACCCGCGAGAAATTTGGATTTTGTAGGGCGGGTAAGCGCAGTGTCACCCGCCAGAAATTTGGATTTTGTAGCACGGGTAAGCGCAGCGTCACCCACCAGAAGTCAGGATTTTGTAGGGCGGGTAAGCGTAGCGTCACCCGCCAGAAGGTTGTAAATGTGAATGGGTTAAGCGAGGTTAACGCAGACGTATTTCATCTCTAAATACTCATCAATCCCAAAGCGTGAGCCTTCGCGCCCCAGCCCTGATTGCTTGATGCCGCCAAATGGCGCAACTTCGTTGGAAATCAGCCCGGTGTTGACCCCTACCATGCCGTATTCCAGTGCTTCAGGAATTTGCCACTGGCGCTTCGCATCCTGCGTGAATATATACGCGGCAAGGCCAAATTCGGTATCGTTGGCGTAATTCACTACTTCGTCGTCACGGTCGAATTTAAACAGCGCAGCCACCGGCCCGAAGGTTTCTTCACGAGCAAAACGCATCTCTTGCGTGATATTGGCCACCACGGTCGGAGCGAAATAATTGCCACCCAACGGATGTTTATGGCCGCCAGTTAACAGCGTGGCGCCCTTTTGCAGCGCGTCATTCAGATGCAGCTCAACTTTTTCAATCGCTTTGGCATTGATAAGCGGCCCTTGTGTCACGCCGTCATCCATACCATTGCCGACTTTCAGGGCTTCAACCGCTTTCACCAGTTCATCGCACAACTTTTGATAAATCCCGCTCTGCACGTAGATGCGGTTGGCGCACACGCAGGTTTGCCCGCTGTTACGGAATTTCGACGCCATAATGCCCTTTACGGCAAGCCCAAGGTCGGCATCGTCAAAGACAATAACCGGCGCATTTCCGCCAAGCTCCAGCGAGAGCTTTTTGATGGTCGGAGCACATTGCGCCATTAATAAGCGCCCTGTTTCCGTGGAGCCGGTGAAACTGAGTTTGCGTACCGTGGCATTGCGACACAGTTCACCGCCAATTTCTTTGGCATCTCCGGTAATGACCTGCAACAGGGTTTTTGGCAAACCTGCCAGTTCGGCAAGTTTGGCTAACGCCAGCGCGGTCAGTGGCGTTTGTTCCGCGGGCTTAACGATAATTGCACAGCCTGCGGCTAATGCCGGGGCTACTTTGCGGGTGATCATCGCCGCCGGGAAATTCCACGGGGTGATTGCCGCGCAAACACCAACAGGTTGTTTCGAGACGATAAAACGTTGATCCGGGTTGGTCGGTTGCAACAACACGCCATCGACTCTTTTCGCCTCTTCCGCAAACCAGCTAATGAACGAGGCAGCATAGTTTACTTCGCCACGCGCTTCAGCCAGTGGTTTGCCGCCTTCACTGGTAATCAGCCGCGCCAGATCTTCAGTGTTTTCCTGAATCAGGCTCACCCAACGATGGAGGATTTTTGCGCGGCTTGCCGCAGTCTGCATCTTCCACGCTTTTTGCGCCATCTCTGCCGCCGCGATCGCCTGCTGAGTTTCAGCTTGCCCCATCAACGGCACTTCGGCGATTTTCTGCCCCGTCGCGGCATTGACCACCGCCATGGTTTTACCCGACTGGGCGTGGCTCCACTCGCCGCCAACCGGGCAACTGTCGAGCAGCAGGTCTGTATTGTTTAAATTGATCATCTTGGGTCTCACATTTGCGTCGCGGTTTTAATGATATCCAGCGCTTTATCGAACTGAGCATCAGGGATGGTCAGCGGATAAAGGAAACGGATCACGTTGCCATTTTGACCACAGGTCAGTAACAGCAAGCCTTGCTCCAACGCACGTTTCTGCACTTGCTGGGCAATTGCCGCAGACGGCTCGCCAGTTGTGGTGTCGTAAAATTCTGCGGCAATCATCGAGCCAAGGCCACGCACTTCCGCTAAGGCCGGGCAATTTTGTTTGATCTCGCGCAGCGCAGATGTCAGCCGTTCGCCCAGTGCTTCGGCTCGTTGGCAGAGTTTTTCCTCAGCAATAATATCCAGCACCGCATGGGCTGCCGCCACCGACAGCGGGTTACCGGCGTAAGTCCCGCCCAAACCGCCAGGCGCAGGTGCATCCATAATTTCCGCTTTACCCACCACGCCAGATAACGGCATGCCGCCTGCCAGGCTTTTCGCCATAGTCATCAGGTCAGGTTGATGCGCGTAATGGTTCATGGCAAACATTTTGCCGGTGCGCGCAAAACCACTTTGCACTTCGTCAGCAATCATCACGATGCCGTGGGTATCACAAATCTGGCGAATCGCCGCCACAAATTCAGGCGGAGCCACATTGAAGCCGCCTTCACCCTGCACAGGTTCAAAGATAATCGCCGCTACCTGAGTTGCCTCAATGTCGGATTTAAACAGGCGTTCGATGGATTTCACCGCATCCTGAGTGGAAATCCCGTTCAGTTCGGACGGATACGGCGCATGGAAGACGGACCCAGGGAATGGGCCAAAACCAATTTTGTAGGGAGCCACTTTGCCGGTTAACGCCATGGTCATGTAAGTGCGACCATGGAACCCACCGCTAAAAGCAATCACACCAGGACGGCCAGTATGGGCGCGGGCAATCTTCACCGCGTTTTCTACCGCTTCAGCCCCGGTGGTGAAAAAAGCCGTTTTCTTACGCCCAGCGATTGGCGCGGTGGCGTTAATTTTTTCTGCAAGCTGAACGTAGCTTTCATAAGGGACAATCTGATAAGCGGTGTGAGTAAACGCTTGAAGTTGCTGCTCAACCGCCTGCACCAGGCGAGGATGCCGATGGCCGGTATTCAGCACGGCAATCCCGGCGGCAAAATCAATGTACTGCTTGCCTTCAACGTCAGTGATGGTGCTGTTTTCAGCCGATTGGGCAAAGAAATTACACATCACACCTACGCCACGTGGAGTAGCAGCCAGACGACGTTGATGGAGTTCGTTATTACTCATTTTTTTATCCCTCACACATTTATCAAATAGACAGGTTGTATTACCTGATTCATTTAGACAGTATCTGGTACCTTAATCGAGAGCCAATTCGTTTTAATAATAGGATCCAAATGCGTTCACTTGCCGTAGATGTGATCAAGCAGGCATTTATCCACACGCCTGGCGAGAAACTTCATAAGAAACTCTATGTTGCGATATGCAGCTGCATCCTCGAAGGGAGTTTACGTCCAGCAGCGCGCATGCCACCGACCCGGGATTTGGCAAATGAACTGGCACTGTCGCGAAATACCGTATTACGGGTGTATGAGCAGTTGCAGGCAGAAGGTTATATTTCAACACGCACCAGCAGCGGCACATTCGTCACCGAAAGTGTGCTGGATAATCTCACCACGCAAGTCACTAAAACGGTACAAACCACACAGCCTGACGCACCTGCAACTCTTTCAGACCGTGGCCTTGAACTGCTGGGAAATGCCAGTGCCAGCCCCGCGCAATGGGGGGCTTTTATTCCTGGTGTGCCCGATGTGAATAGCTTCCCGCACCGCATATTTAAGAAGATTTATGATCGCGTCGCCAGGTCCCCTGACCCGCAATATCTGACTTATGACGCAGACGGCGGGCTCGAGTTGTTGAAATCCGCGTTGTCTGATTATTTGCGTACCGCGCGTGGAGTAAAATGTTCCACCGACCAGATATTAATCACCGAAGGGATTCATCAGGCTCTGGATTTAGTCACCCGCACGTTATGTAACCCAGGCGACCATGCGTGGATTGAAGAGCCCGGCTATTGGGGCATTAAGAATATATTACGCATCAATGCCGTCAATATGACGGCGTGTGATGTCGACGATCAGGGATTAGTTCCAGAACCGGCCCCCGCCGTGCGGCCAAAATTAATCTTCGTGACCCCTTCCCATCAATATCCGCTTGGTTCGGTGATGAGCCTGCCTCGACGGCAGTTATTACTTTCGCAGGCCAGGGAATTTAAAAGCTGGATTGTCGAAGATGATTACGACAGTGAATTTCGTTTTTCCGGCCAGCCGATACCGTCACTACAAGGGCTGGAAGAAAACAGCCCAGTCATTTATATCGGCACCTTCAGTAAAACGCTGTATCCCGCACTGCGTCTGGGTTATGTCGTGCTGCCCAAGCCGTTAGCGGCGCCACTTAAAAAGGTCCATAACGAGCTTTATCGCGGTGGTCATCAGATAGTTCAGGCAGCTTTAGCAGAGTTTATCCGTGAAGGCTATTACGCCGCGCACATTCGCAAAATGCGCCAGTTATATAGCAAACGCCGCAGTTTATTGGTGGAACTGATTAAACAGTATCTGGGTGAAGCCTATCTTGGTTATTTTAACAGTAACGCCGGTCTGCATCTGATTATTCAATTCCCCCTTGAAGCGGATGATATTGGCATCTCAAGGCTTGCGAATGCTGAAGGGATTCTGGTCCGGCCATTGTCGCGTTATTATTTTAATCAACAGAAAATGAAAGGACTATTAGTCGGTTTCGCCAGCATTCAGGATAGCGATATGGAGGCCTCGTTTATTCGTCTGGCGGAGAT